>URJU01000032.1 GCA_900548315.1 uncultured Coprococcus sp.
TGTATAAGAGACAGGTCACTTATGATGGCAGGTACCATGTTGACAGGATGTGGCTCAGGAGATTCAGATGGAGCAGGAAAGAAGGCAGATGCAAAGGGCTCTGTATATTATCTGAACTTCAAGCCGGAGCAGGATGCACAGTGGCAGGAGCTTGCTAAGGTGTACACAGACGAGACTGGCGTTGATGTGACGGTAGTTACAGCAGCTTCTGGTCAGTATGAGACTACTCTTAAGAGTGAGATGGGTAAGTCAGAATCACCTACCCTGTTCCAGGTAAATGGACCGGTTGGTCTTGCTTCCTGGAAGGACTATTGTTATGATCTTGGATCATCACAGGTGTATAAAGAACTCACATCTGAGGACTTTGCACTTAAGGATGGCGATAAGGTCGCAGGAATCGGATATGTTATAGAGTCATACGGAATCATTTACAACAAAGAGCTTTTAAGCAAAGCTGGATACACAGAGGATGATATCAATTCATTTGCAGACCTCAAGAAGGTGGCAGAGGATATAACAGCCAAATCAGACAAATTAGGATTCTCAGCATTCACATCAGCCGGAATGGATGGCTCATCAGACTGGAGATTCAAGACACATCTTGCAAATCTTCCAATCTACTATGAATACAAGGCTGATGGAATCGATACTACAGATGCGATCAAGGGTACATATCTTGATAATTACAAAAATGTATGGGATCTGTACATCAACAACTCAACAACCGATCCAAAGCAGCTCAGCACAAAGACTGGTGATGATGCGGTTGCAGAGTTTGTTTCAGGACAGGCAGTATTTTATCAGAATGGTACATGGGCATACGCAGATGTATCATCACTTGGCGATGACAACCTCGGAATGCTCCCTATCTATATAGGAGCAGATGGTGAGGAGAATCAGGGACTCTGTACAGGAAGTGAGAACTACTGGTGTGTAAATGCTAAGGCTTCAGAGGAAGATATCCAGGCAACTCTTGACTTCATGGAGTGGTGTGCTACAAATGACACCGCACTTAAGGCAATCTGTGGTTCAAAGGGCGCTATGCCATCAGGAGCCGATGGAATGGGATTTGTAACACCATTCAAGAAGAACCTTGAGTCAACAAACCTTCTTGTAAACATCGCAAATGAGTATGTAGCAGAGGGCAAGACACCTGTAAGCTGGAACTTCACAACAATGCCATCAGAGCAGTGGAAGAACGACCTTGGATCAGCACTTACAACATATGCGGCAGATCAGACAGATGCCAACTGGGATCTTGTAAAGAGCGCATTTGTAGATGGATGGGCTAAAGAGGCTGCTGCAGCAAAGTCAAAATAAAACATATTAACAAATAAACAATAGTACACAAACCCAAAATAAAAAAACATCACAAAATAAAACCAACTTAAAATATGAATAAAGTCCTGCAAGATGCAGGACACCAGGAAGGCTAACAGCTTTGCAAAGACAGCTCATACCCAGAGGTGTCAGACTAGAGATGGATATGTATTCATATGCAAATATGTCTACATATCCATTTTTAGACTCATAAGATATTGGAAAGAAAATTGATATGCAACAGAGTGGAGGTTATCAAAAAAATTATGGAGAAAACGATAAAAAGATATTGGCCGGTGTTTCTGATACCGACAATGGCTGCGTTTCTAATAGGATTTATCGTGCCATTTGCCGAGGGAATATATCTGTCCTTCTGTAAGTTCACGACCATAAGGGACGCTGAATTTGTAGGATTTCAGAATTATATAGACGCATTCAAGGACTCAACATTCCCGGATGCATTTAAGTTTACAACATTATTTGCGATTGTCACACTTGTGCTTATAAATGTTCTTGCATTTCTTGTGGCACTGGCACTTACACAGAAGATCAAAGGAACTAATATATTCAGAACGGTATTCTTTATGCCGAATCTTATAGGTGGTATCGTACTTGGATATGTATGGCAGCTTATATTTGATGCCATATTCTCAAAGTTTGATACAGCTCTGAAACTCAATGAAGTCCTCGGTTTCTGGGGATTGGTTATACTGGTGTGCTGGCAGCAGATAGGATATATGATGATCGTTTATATTGCAGGACTTCAGGCAATTCCTGAAGACATTCAGGAAGCAGCCATGATTGATGGTGCAAATAGAACACAGAGACTTTTCAGGGTTACGATCCCGAACATGATGCCATCCATAACTATATGTACATTCCTCACAATAACCAACTCGTTCAAACTGTTTGACCAGAACCTGGCACTCACAGGAGGCGAGCCTCTTCATAAGACAGAGATGCTAGCGCTCAATATATATGAGACGTTTTATGGAAGAGTAGGATATGAGGGAGTAGGTCAGGCTAAGGCAGTCATATTCTTTATACTGGTAGTAGCGATAGGACTCATACAGCTTAAGCTTACAAGATCAAAGGAGGTGCAGCAGTAATGGCGAAGATACAGAAAACAGTAAATACAGCGGATAAAAAGCCTGTATACAGAGTGAAAGAAAAACCAACGTTGACGGGAATTCTGGCTACTTTATTCTTTACCATTATTTCCATAATATTTGTTTCACCGATAATAATCGTAATTATAAACTCGCTGAAAGCCAAGACGTTTATCAGTCTGGAGACATTTGAACTGCCAAATGAGCACAGTTACATAGGCTTGGACAATTATAAAACGGCTATAACACAGTATGATTTCATTAAGGCAGTGGGCTGGACAGTCGTGATAACGGTTCTCTCAGTAGTGGCAATTTTGCTGTTCTGCTCTATGACAGCCTGGTATATAACCAGAGTCAAGAATATAGCGACAAAGATCATATATCTGCTCTGCGTGTTCTCTATGGTAATACCTTTCCAGATGGTTATGTTTACTCTGGCTGGAACTGCGGATGCACTTCACCTTAATACTCCATGGGGAATCGTTATCGTGTATCTTGGATTTGGAACAGGTCTTGCAGTATTCATGTTCTGCGGATTTATCAAGTCCATTCCTTTGGAGGTCGAGGAGGCTGCGATGATAGATGGATGTACGCCGCTCAAGACATTTTTCAGGGTTGTTATCCCTATCATGAAACCTACTTACATATCTGTAGGAATACTTGAGGCTATGTGGATATGGAATGATTTCCTTCTGCCATATCTGGTACTCGACATCAAGAAATACAAGACGATATCTATAGTTGTCCAGTATATGAAGGGCAGCTACGGAAGAGTAGATATGGGAGCGATCATGGCGTGCCTTGTTATGGCTATCATTCCGGTTGTTGTATTCTACCTCTGTGCACAGAAGTACATCATCAAGGGTGTTGCAGCCGGTGCTGTAAAGGGATAGTAATATAATATTATTAAGTGTAAAAAAACAGGCGGTTGTGAGATTCGCAGCCGCCTGAAATTGGTTAAAAGGAGAGATTTCAGATGGAAAGATCAGCAGGAATACTGCTTGCTATATCAAGCCTCCCGTCAAAGTATGGAATTGGCAGCTTCTCAAAAGAGGCATATCGTTTCGTTGACTGGCTTAGGTCTGCACACCAGAGCTACTGGCAGATACTTCCCATGGGTCCCACCGGGTATGGGGATTCGCCGTATCAGTCATTTTCGACATTTGCTGGCAATCCATATTTTATAGATCTTGATACACTGGTGGATCAGAGACTGCTCACAGACAGTGAGTGCAGTGAGATGGACTGGGGTGAGGACGACAGATACGTTGAATACAGCAAAATATATAATGGAAGATACAGTCTTCTCAGGAAAGCCTATGAAAGATGGAAAATGACTGACAGCATGGAGTTTTCCTTATTCATGGACGAGAACAGTGATTGGATATATGATTATTCATTATTTATGGCGGTAAAGGATTTATTTGGCGGAATTCCGTGGACAGAGTGGCCGCAGGATATAAGGAACAGACAGCCTGATGCAGTGCAGCAGATGCAGGTTAAGCTTGCGGATGAGATACATTTTCAGCAGTACATGCAGTATTTGTTTTATACTCAGTGGAATGCGCTAAAGAGCTATGCCAACAAGAACCATATAAGGATCATAGGAGATATCCCAATCTATGTAGCGATGGACAGTGCAGATGTATGGGCACACCCGGAGCTTTTCAGGCTGGATGAGGACAGGCGTCCATACGAGGTTGCCGGATGTCCGCCTGATGGGTTTTCGGAGACCGGACAGCTGTGGGGAAACCCAATATATGACTGGGAGCTGAACAGGCAGACCGGTTACAGCTGGTGGATAGCCAGAATGAGACATAGCTATAAGCTTTATGATGTAGTCCGGATTGATCATTTCAGAGGCTTTGATGAATATTATGCCATTCCATATGGTGAGGAAACAGCTGCGAATGGCAAGTGGAAAAAGGGCCCTGGGATGGATCTGTTCAGGAATATAGAAAAAGCTCTGGGTAAGAGAGATGTCATTGCCGAGGACCTTGGTTTTGTGACTGATTCGGTCAGAAAACTTGTGCATGATTCCGGATTCCCGGGAATGAAGGTTGTGGAGTTTGCCTTTGATGTGAGAGACACTGGGGCGGCATCTGACTATCTTCCACATAATTATATACGAAATTGTGTTGTATATACGGGAACCCATGACAATGAGACACTTATTGGCTGGTGGAGCAGTATAGATCAGAGAGCCAGAGATATGGCGCGGGATTATATGGCAGCTCATTATACACCGGACCGTCTGATCAATGTCCCATTTATCACGCTTGCTATGAGAAGTATTGCAGATCTCTGTATTATACCGATGCAGGATTATTTGGGGCTTGATAACCGCTCAAGGATGAATAAGCCATCCACAGTTGGCGATAACTGGAGGTGGAGAACGATATCCGATGATACGGATGATGATCTTGCAGAGGAAATAGGCAGACTTACACTGATGACCGGGAGAAGCAAGATGTGAAAAAGTACTCTCTAATAAAATATTTATCGGAAAAATGATGAGTTGAGTATTTTCTTGACCTCCACATATCGGGATAATATAATTATTGGGAATAAAAGAGAAAAGTGGGTTACAGCTTATGACAATAAAGGATATTGCACGTATATCAGGTTATGGTATAGGAACCGTGTCCAGGGTGATCAACAATCAGGCCGGAGTCAGCGATGCAGCCAGAGAGAAGATACTTAGAGTTATAGAGGAAAGTGGGTTTGAACCAAATGTCAATGCCAAGCACCTCAAAATGGCAGCGAAATCGGCGGTTGTAGTCATCATAAAAGGAAACCAGAACATGCTGTTTGCAGATATAGTAGAGCGGGTACAGAGCCAGCTTGCGGGATATGATGAAGATGTCATAGTGGAATATATAGATGAGGATGGTGATGAGATAGAGTATGCCATCAAACTAATTCGGAGCGTGAATCCAAAGGGGATCATGTTCCTGGGAGCAAATCTTGCACTTTTTGATGAGCGTGTGGAGGAGATGAAGATACCTGGAGTTATAATTACAACCAGCGGAGATATTCTTGCAAATGACAACATATCCTCCATAACGATAGATGACACGGCAGCGACATACGATATGACAAGGTATCTTCTTGAAAAAGGCCACAGGCACATCGGAGTCATCGGAGGGCAGGTGTCCGAGAAACAGATAAGTTTCGACAGATATAAAGGCTGCAAGAGGGCTATAGATGAGTGGCAGCATGACGACCGGGCGGAGTTTACATATATTCCGTGCAGGTATTCTATGAAGGCAGGTTATGAGGCCACGAAGCGTCTATTGGAGGAACAGCCGGAGGTTACAGCAATCATGGCTCTCAGTGATACGATAGCAATCGGCGTCATGAGAGCGGCTGCTGATCTGGGCAAACATATTCCGGAGGAGCTGTCAGTTACTGGATTTGATGGAATAGAGCTGGCAGGATACTGTGTACCAAGACTTACGACAATAAAACAGAATACAGAGATCATGGCATCGAGAAGTGTAGACATCATGCTCAAGCATATAAATTATGCAGTAGCTGGTGAACATGAGATAGTGCCATATTCCCTGATAGAGGGAGAAAGCGTTAAGAGCATCGGCTAGGATTCAGGGAGAATCTTTTTTATTAAGTTTGAATTCGCCTTATACTGATATATAATATACCAGTATAAGGCGAATTTTTTAATGAGATAAAAGTTTGGTAAGGCTCTGAGATTCGTATTCGGTAATAATTCAGAGATGAACTTTCTGGTATTCTAAATGTTATCGATGTCTTGGGGATGAATACAGATCTTTTTCATTAGCTGGTTAAATGATAGAATAATTGCAGTGGGAACTTGTAAAAGATGTTGGAAATAAACGGGGAAAATCTATGGATTACATAATAGACAATGTAGAATTTATAACGGAGCTTGTGAAGTCTGGCTTTTTCGGTATAGTGGGAATATTCTTTATCGGACTTGCGATATGGATAAAGAAAAAGGAGGACCGTTGGAATTTTAAGAATATCGGAATAGGACTTCTGGCTGGTGGCGTGGCACTTTTGCTTATCGGTGTATCTATGGCAGTAGATAGTCTGCAGGATGGCGGGGTAATAGCTATAGATAGGAATGATCCTGTATGGTTGATCATGGATGCGATCAAGATGCTGGCATGTGTGCTGATATTTGTGATAGCAGGGTATATTATGCGGTCAAAACGCATAAAAGAGAATTATATGTTCGATATGGAGATTGTGGGAAAGATAATAGGATATGACACCGTGACCGGCAGAACTAACATTCCGGGATACGCACATCCCACGGTGGGGTACATTGATCCATACAGCGGTGAACTGGATTCTTATGTGGTGAATCAGGATATAAACAGAAAGAAACATCCGATCGGCAGTGAGTATAAACTGATGTACTCCAGGGAAGAGAGAAAGGCATTTGAGAAAAAGTCAAACAAGGTGTACAGGGAGATGGAGGTTTGCTTTTTCGGACTGGCTGTGCTGATCTTCATTGCGGGGATAGTGAAGTTGGCGATGAAGGTATTGTAATCACCGCCGATACTATGCTAATATAGATATGTTTGCGAAAATGACAAATTTTTATCACTTCAGGAGGAAAACAATGGGTGGATTTTTTGGAGTAGCGGCAAAAGATGACTGTGTGTTTGATCTGTTCTTTGGAATAGACTATCATTCACATCTTGGAACAAGGCGCGGAGGCATGACAGTGTATGGAGATAAGGGATTTGACAGATCCATACACAATATCGAGAATGCTCCATTCAGAACAAAGTTCGACAAAGATATGCAGAACATGAAGGGTTATTTGGGAATAGGATGTATATCCGATTATGAGCCACAGCCACTCATAGTACGTTCACATCACGGAACATATGCCCTGACAACTGTCAGCAAGATCAACAACGTTGACGAGATATCCAAGGAGATATTTGATCAGGGACATTCACATTTCCTTGAGATGAGCGGAGGGGATATCAACAGCACAGAGCTGGTGGCAGCCCTTATCAACCAGAAGGATAATCTGATAGACGGAATAAGATATGCGCTGGAGAAGATAGATGGTTCTCTGTCACTCCTGCTCATGAACCAGAATGGAATATATGCAGCCAGGGATATGCATGGAAGAACTCCTGTGGTCATAGGCAAGAAGGATGGTGCATTCTGTGCGTCATTTGAGAACTTTGCCTACAAGAACCTTGGATACCATGACTATAAAGAACTCGGTCCTGGTGAGGTTGTCGTACTCACGCCGTCCAACTGCGTGACGCTTGTGCAGCCGGGCAAGGACATGAAGATATGTACCTTCCTGTGGGTATACTATGGTTACCCTGCAAGTTCATACGAGGGTATGAGTGTAGAGCAGATGAGATACAACTGCGGAGCCAGCATGGCAAAGAGAGATAACGTTAAGCCTGATATCGTAGCCGGAGTTCCAGATTCAGGAACAGCGCATGCAGTCGGCTATGCCAATGAGTCAGGAATACCTTTCTCAAGACCATTCATCAAGTACACACCGACATGGCCACGTTCATTTATGCCGACTATACAGAGCCAGCGTAATCTCATAGCCAAGATGAAACTTCTGGCAGTTGAGGATCTCATCAAGGACAAGAGCCTTCTGCTTATAGACGATTCTATCGTGCGTGGAACACAGCTCAGAGAGACAACTGAGTACCTTTTTGACAGTGGTGCAAAGGAAGTCCACATCAGACCTGCGTGTCCACCACTTGTATACGGATGCAAATACCTTAACTTCTCAAGATCATCATCAGAGATGGATCTGATAACAAGAAGAGTTATCGAGAGACTTGAGAATGGAAATGTGACAGATGAGGTACTTCAGGAGTACACAGATCCTGATTCTGAGAAGTACGAGAAGATGGTTGACGAGATCTGCAAGGAACTGCATTTCACATCACTCAGATTCAACAGACTTGATGATATGCTTGAGGCGTGCGGAGTTGAGAAGTGCAAGCTCTGTACATACTGCTGGGATGGCAAGGAGTAAACTGCGGATGACGGCGATGCCATATGCGGCAGACAGTATCATATATAAAATAATCAATTTGTAATAGTAAGAAAAACGGTGACAGGGATATGGCATTAGAAAATTCAAAGGAAATCACAATAGAAGAGATACAGGAACTGGATAAGGATTCGTATCAGATGGTTGACATCAGAGATGAAGTTGAGATATCCCACGGAGCCATCCCGGGAGCGGTGACAGTTCCTGCGGACAGTCTGATGCCGGAGCATTTGGCGGAGGGCGCAGGTGAACTGTTCCCTGCAGAGAAATATATTTCCGGGGACAATTCAAAAGGGAAAAAACTCATAATCTGCTGCACCCGCGGAACCAACAGCATTCCGCTGGCGGAGAGACTTACAGAGCTGGGATACGATGCAGTGAGCCTAAAAGGTGGCTATATATCATGGCTGCTCTATACCATGGGAAAGCAGGAGCAGACTGACATATGTGCCGATGTGGAGAAGAGCCTCCGCAAGAAGTTTCACAAGAAGATATGGTGCAACTTCACAAAGGCTATCAACAGGTATGAGCTGGTGAAGGAAGGCGATAGGATAGCCGTGTGTATATCGGGCGGCAAGGATTCTTTCCTCATGGCGAAGTGCTTTCAGGAGCTGAAGAGACACAATAAGTTCCCGTTTGAACTTAAGTTTATAGTCATGGATCCGGGGTACAGTCCGGCAAACCGCAAGGTCATAGAGGATAATGCCAGGATGCTGAACATTCCTATCCAGATATTTGAGTCAGATATATTTGACTCGGTGTACAACGTTGAGAAGTCACCGTGCTACCTCTGTGCCAGGATGAGACGTGGTCATCTGTACAGCTATGCAAAAGAGCTTGGCTGTAACAAGATAGCTCTTGGACATCATTATGACGATGTCATAGAGACTATACTCATGGGTATGCTCTACGGGGCGCAGATGCAGACCATGATGCCGAAACTTCACAGCACCAACTTTGAGGGCATGGAGCTCATCAGACCTCTTTATATGGTGAGGGAGGACGACATCAAAGCGTGGAGGGATTATAATGAACTTCATTTTATACAGTGTGCATGTAAGTTCACGGACACATGTACCACCTGCAACAATGAGGAGACAAAGTCCAAGCGTCAGGAGATCAAGCAGCTCATAGCAACACTCAAGAAGACCAACCCATTTGTGGAGGGCAACATATTCAAGAGTGTGGAGAATGTCAATATAGATACTCTTATTGAGTACAAGCAAGGCGGTGTGAGACACAGTTTTCTGGATGCTTATGATGAGAAAAACGGCAAGACAGAATAGACAGCAAGATATTTATTTAAAAAAAGGGATTATATCGGATCATGCATAGATTGGTGATTAGATATAGTCCCTTTTGTATTTAAAATAAGAATTTTATTTTATGTGTTGACATATAATTAAATATATGTTTAAATGTTCATAGATTCAACGAGGATAATGGAATCTGTGCGAAAGAGTTAGATGAAAATGATAGCTTATTAACTTTCAAAAATGAATAAGAAAATATGATGAGAAGGAGATTACTATTATGAAGAAGTACAAGATTGAAGTTGATTGTGCAAACTGCGCAGCAAAGATGGAGGATGCAACTAAGAAGGTGTCAGGTGTTAAGGATGCGGCTGTGGCATTCATGGCTCAGAAGATGAGTGTTGAGTTTGAGGATGGAGCAGACGAGGCTGAGGTTATGAAGAATGTTCTTAAGGCATGTAAGAAGGTAGAGCCTGACTGTGAGATATTTATGTAATCACAATTCGTTATGTGTCATGGTATTGCAAAGCAGGTTTGGAAATGTATCAGCATTCCGATTCCTGCTTTGTTTCATATAAGATATATGAAAAATATATTTTATACCAGATAGGAGGATGTTATGACAAAGAAACAGAAAAAGGTCCTTATAAGGATTATAGTATCGGCGGTTCTTCTCATCGCTATGGCTGTCACATTTACGGTGCTTGACAAGAGTGGGATGGTGAATCTTGAGAATCCGTCAGTTATGTGGCGATGCATAGAGATTGTGGCTTACCTGATCCCGTATCTCATTATCGGTTACGATATACTTAAGAAGGCGTTTCTTGGAATTATACACGGAGAGGTATTTGATGAGAATTTCCTTATGGCTATTGCAACGGTCGGCGCCATGGTGCTCGGTGAGTACAAGGAGGCATCAGCGGTTATGCTGTTTTACCAGGTTGGTGAGTTATTCCAGAGTTATGCCGTGGGCAAGAGCAGAAAGAATATCACAGCACTTATGGATATCCGTCCTGACTATGCGAACATAGAGAAGGATGGCAAGCTGGAACAGGTGGATCCGGATGACGTTCAGATCGGAACAGTCATAGTCGTACAGCCGGGCGAGAAGGTGCCTATCGATGGTAAGGTTGTGGAGGGCTCATCCTCACTCAACACAAGTGCTCTCACAGGAGAGAGTGTCCCTAGAGAGGTTCATGTGGGTGATGAGATCATCAGTGGATGCGTCAACCTCAACGGACTTATAAAGATCGAGACAACCAAGGAGTTTGGAGAGTCAACCGTATCCAAGATACTTGATCTTGTCGAGAACTCAAGCATGAAGAAGTCCAGATCAGAGAACTTCATCACGAGATTTGCAAAGTATTACACGCCGGCTGTATGTATCGCGGCACTTGCACTTGCAGTTCTTCCGCCGTTGGTAAACATTGTCATGGGTAACCCGGCTGCATGGTCCAAGTGGATCATCAGAGCTCTGACAACACTTGTTATCAGCTGTCCATGTGCACTGGTAATATCCATCCCACTGAGTTTCTTCGGTGGAATCGGAGGAGCATCGGCAAAGGGGATCCTTGTAAAAGGTTCCAACTACCTTGAGGCTCTTTCATATACGAAATATGTTGTGTGTGACAAGACAGGAACACTGACAAAGGGTGTGTTCCAGGTTACAGAGATACATCCGGTTTCCGGTATGAGCGAGGCTGATCTGCTTGAGAAGGCAGCATTTGTCGAGAGCTATTCAAACCATCCTATCAGCAAGAGTTTGAAGGAGGCGTACGGCAGGGAAATCGACAACAACAGAGTCACAGACGCAAAAGAAATCAGTGGACACGGCGTATCAGCAGTCGTGGATGGACATGAGGTCGCAGCGGGAAATGTCAAACTCATGAAGAAGATGAACATAGAGGCAGCGGTTCCCGCGTCAGTTGGAACAGAGATACATGTGGCAGTGGATGGGAAATATGCCGGATACATTCTGATATCTGATGTTGTAAAGCCAAATGCAAAGGAGGCCATAAGTGGGCTCAAGGCAGCAGGCGTGGAGAAGGTCGTCATGCTCACCGGAGATGCCAAGAAGGTTGCTGACGCAGTGGGAAGAGAACTTGGCGTGGATGAGGTCAGAAGTGAACTTCTTCCGGGTGATAAGGTAGACGAGGTTGAGAAACTCATAGCAGCCAAGGGCGAAAAAGAAAAACTTGCATTTGTGGGTGATGGAATAAATGACGCTCCTGTGCTTTCAAGAGCAGATATAGGAATTGCGATGGGAGCCCTTGGTTCGGATGCAGCCATCGAGGCTGCTGATATAGTCCTCATGGATGACGATCCGGCAAAGATAGCCACAGCCATGAAGATATCCAAGAAGACACTCAGGATAGTTCATCAGAATATCGTGTTTGCACTTGTGATCAAGTTTGCGTGCCTTGCACTTGGAGCAGTTGGATTTGTCAATATGTGGTGGGCGATATTCGCTGATGTTGGAGTTATGATCCTTGCGGTGTTAAATGCAACAAGAGCACTCAGTTTCAAAGAATAATGAAGATCGGGATTGAAACTATCTATATACGATCATTACATGGATGCAGTATCAATTCCTATATATATGAAAGATGAGGAATATACATGGGAGAAATTCATCTGCCTCATTGTCACTGCGACAATGAGAACAAAATCATAAATTGCATGCCGTCTGCTGATGACTGCAGTGGCATGGCAGATATATTCAAGCAGCTCAGCGATGGCAGCAGACTCAGGATACTCTGGATGCTGTGCCATCTGGAGGAATGTGTGAGCAACATAGCCGCCGCCATGGAGATGAGTGATCCGGCTGTATCACATCACCTGAAACAGCTCAAGAGCAGCGGTCTTATCGTAAGCCGCAGAGAGGGCAAGGAGGTATACTACAAGCTGGCAGACACGGAGACCGCCAGACTTGTCCACAAGGTATGCGAGGAGATGTTTCAGATAACATGTCCGCTTGAAAAATAGAATAATATGACGGATAGATCCCCGTCGGTACTGAACAGATCAGTGTCGGCGGGGATTTTTTGTGCGGATAATAAGAAAATATATAGTTCTATGTCGCAAAACAAAATAACAGTTGACATACACCTGTACATAGTGTATATATAACATATAAACAGTTGAGGGAGGTATGTATATGAGGCTTTCTCAGAATTCAGGAGTGCCTATATATCAGCAGATAGCGGACAGTTTCAAGTCGGATATATTGGCCGGCAAGTATGCCCAGGGTGAGTATCTGCCGTCTATCAGAGGACTGGCGCGGGATCTGAAGATAAGTGTTATCACAACCATGAAAGCATATGAGCTGTTAGAACAGGAAGGGCTGGTCACGGCTGAACAGGGCAAGGGCTTTTATGTGAATGCACAGGACAGTGAGATGCTGATAGAGCAGCATCTTCGAAAGGTCGAGGCATCTTTGACGGAGGCCATAGCTGCGGCACGTATTGCAGGTTTGTCGGACGATGAACTAAAGAATATGCTTGATGCCCTGCTTATGGTACAGGACTGACGATCTGACAGGCAGGGAACAAAGCAGGCAGAGAACAAAGCAGGCAGAGAACAAAGCAGACAGAGAATAGGGAAAAAAAAGACATGAAGAGAGTTTAAGGTTTAATGGAGGATTGGATGATGAATTATGACTGCGCTGTAAAAGGGGAGAATATTTCCAAAAAGTTTAAGACATTTACACTGGATATACCTGATTTGAGGGTGCCGAAGGGATTTGCGACAGCACTCATCGGTGAAAATGGAGCGGGAAAGACGACACTTCTCAATATGCTTTCAGGAATAAGGCTTGATTACAAAGGTGAGCTGACTTTCTTTGACAAGTATTCATCGGAGGAGAAGGAGAGAAGGGCGGATGTAAAGAACAGGATAGGCTATACGGGAACAGGCAGATATTACCTTCCACAGTGGACGGTATCTGATGTGGAGGAGATAAGCAGTCTGCTCTTTGACAATTTTGACAGGGACGAGTTCGAAAGATATTGCCGCGAACTTGCGATATTTCCTGATTCCCCGGACGGTGTTGCTCTGAAGAAAAAGTGTTCAGCACTCTCTGATGGAACCAGAACTAAGCTGATGCTTGCAGGAGTCATGGCGAGGGATACTGACCTGCTGCTGCTCGATGAGCCGGCATCGCCTCTTGATCCTCTTATGCGAGATAAGCTGTGTCAGATGATCGGCGATTATATAAGCGACGGAGCGGGGGAGAAGAGTGTATTGTTCTCAACACACAATATATCCGATATGGAGAGTATCACTGATTATGCGATCATCATGGAACATGGAAATGTGGTCGAGTGCGGATTTGTGGAGGACCTGAAGGAGAAATACATACTGATAAAGGGAGATGCCCAGGATGCGGAGGCGGCATCAAAGATCCTTTATACCATGACTAAGAATCCGTATGGTTTTGAAGGCATCTGTCTTGCAGAGAATCTGGACAAGCTTGCCGGCATGAATGTGAGCAAGGAGATACCATCGCTGTTTCAGATAAGTGTGGCGGTTATGAAGAATAATACAAAAATGGTATTAAAGTAAAAACAGCTTAGAGTGTTTCACGTATTTATAGGAGCGTAATTATGAGGATGATAAAGGATTACAGAGCAATTACGAACGGAAAATACCGGTTAGTGTGTAATGTTCTGATACCGGTTATACTGGGGATCATACTGGCTTTGGTTGATGCAGTGGTGAGAAACTGTTATGTTACAGTAGTCATGTTTGGTTTTGGAGCTGCGTTCGTGACTGCGATTGAGGTTATGGGTGATTATTGGGGATTTGGCGCAATATGTGTGAAAGGGTGCCTTGGGATGGATTATCTGAAGACGTCAACAAAGGGGAAAGCCATGTTACGGAATGCGCTTACGGCGGATCTGCTTGTCCGACCGGTGAGGATCGCGATATGCATGATGATAGTGGCCGTGCCATATGAAATTATGGTGGGTAACCCGGTAAGGCTACTTTGCCTGTCGATACTGCTCACTGCAGATATTTCCGTGTGGGCGCTGAACATTACCAGATATGTCCAGAATGTTCAGGTCATGAGTCTGCTGTCCATGCTGTCATCAGGAGCATCGGGAGCTGCGGTTATATATATAACGACATCTTCGGTATTGCAGAAGTTTACATGGCTGATAATGGCAGCACTGGCGGTATTGCTGCCGGTTGGAATATATGTGACGCGCAGACATATGTACCGCAAGGTTGAGGCGTCTTATCTGGATATGGATTAACAGATCGTTGCTCATGTCCGGAAACTGCTTAGACTATCCGCCCCGCCTGCCGGCGGGAGGAATGATATATATAAGACAAGGAGGATTAAGGGATGAAAGATTTGATACTTGGTTTTAAACTTCTCAGATATGGATATAAATTAAAGACAAATGTGATGATGCTTATTTTGTTCACTGCAATAGGGTTTGTGGTCGAACTGTCATCACACGGAACGAATATTCTGGGCGGTTTCTATTTTATGCTGACTGGAATGTTTGCCTATCAGATGATAATATACATGAATGCATCGGACTATGTGCAGTCAAGCGTGATGAAGAGAAAACTGGAGGTGGGAATGCCAGTGATCGTCAGCACAGTTGTGTATCTTGTACTTTTCACAATACTTGTTGCGGAGAAATATATACTTATCAGAATGTATCCGGAGAATACAGAAAACTATCAGGATACATTGTTTATGATCATATTTATATTATTCGGAGCTATGATATTCTGCGGTGTATGTTACAAATATTTTGTGGCAAGCTTTATTGTGTTTATGCTGGTGATAATGACCTGCATGTCAACAATCAGTTACTGGCTGTGTCACCATCATATATCAGATGTTATAAGTCTTGGGCTTGTAAAGCTTGCTGTTCTTGGATATGCGGCCATCCTTTTGGGTGGTGTTATAGAGTATTTAATTAGTTCACTTCTCTACAGAAAACAGTTGTCAGAGATCGCAATGGGCGGACTCAGCAAGAGCATGAAGTAAATTGAAATACAAATAAACTTAATAAAATAGACGGAACAGAGCCGGTTGCGGATCGTGCGGGATTGCCGAAGAGAGGGCGGTCACAGCAGAAGATTTGTAATCGGCTCTATTGCTATTATCAGGTGAGTGGAATATCTGTCTCTTATACACATCTGACGCTGCCGACGATAAGGCTC
>URJU01000033.1 GCA_900548315.1 uncultured Coprococcus sp.
TGATTAGTGAGAATCAATTATCAGATTTACCAGAAATCTGCCAAGCAGCGGTATTCCTCTTCATCTGGCGCATCTTCTCCGGATCCTTGCCCGGTTTTTGAACGCCGCAGGCTGCATCGTACTCTATGCCAGATGACACATCGACTACGTCAGGATGCACCTGCTCTATCGCCCGCCGCACATTGTCCGGCGTGAGACCTCCGGCAAGCACAAACAACCTTCCATCTCTGTCGATATCCGTCAAACTGTTCCAGTCAAATGTCTTGCCGCTTCCAGGTTCACCGGCATCGAACACATAACCTGCAACATTCGAAAGGCTTTGATAATGTGGGTACATATCCATATCCTTTACATTGAATGCCTTCCACACAGGCAAATGCGCACTCTCTATAAGCTCATCGCTGGCCTGTCCATGAATCTGGATGAAATCAAAGCCAAGCGCTGCTATCTCCGCAATCTGCTCCTCATCCGGGGATACCACCACCGCAACCTTCTTCACATCTTTCCTCAGTTCTTCAAGCAACCTGCGCGCAGTCTCCGCACTGACATTTCTCTTTGATTTCGGGAAATACATCACCATTCCTATATAATCAGGTCTCACCTCATTCACCGCGGCCACATCGGCCGGGATCGTGATTCCGCACATCTTTATCTTCATGCTGTCTCTCCTATTTTTAACATCGGCTCGTCAACAGGCGAAAACTGATGCTACATATCCTTATCGAACATCAACCCTGATAGGTCAAGTTTATATATCGTGTCAACCATCTTTTCGTTTTCCAGAAACGCAATCATATATATCGGCAAATATACTTTTTTGCCGCTGACCTCTACATTTTTCTCCGAAAAAACATATGCATATTCTATTCCGTAATTTTCATCAGCCAAGACATTACACAACGCAGAGTGCCGTTTGTAATCCTTACCCGATTTTATCTCCAGTGGAACTACTTTTCCATTCAGTTCTATTACAAAATCAAGTTCACCCTGCTTTTTGCTGTTAAAATAATATTCTTTATGACCTTTGCTGAGTAGTTCCTGGGAAACCACATTTTCAAATAGCGCACCATTGTTTATAGATTTTTCTTTATTCAGTATCGCCATTTTCACCTGATCCGGATACCTACTTGTCAGCAGCCCTACATCGGAGAAGAATAGTTTAAACAGATTCCTATTCTCACTGATCACAAGCGGAAGTTTCGGCTCACTTATATTGTAGACCGGTATCGCAACTCCAGCATCCTTAAGCCACAGAAAATCATTTGCAACCCTGTCATAACTGAGGCCTTTACCTATACTATTGATCTGGAACCGTTTATTTTTCTGATCAAGCTGTCCCGGCATAGCATCATATATCTCCTGCAGTTTCAGCTTGTATCTTGTCTCATACTTTGTAAAATCACTCTTGTACAATCTAACTATCTTTTCATGTACCTCCGCTACCTTCGCAAGATCATTTGTCTCCACATAGGTATTGACCGCCTCCGGCATTCCGCCCACGATAAGATACAGATTAAATACATCAAGCATTTTTTCATGTACAAACGAGTCAACAGGCAACCTCTGCGTAAAGCATTCCTTCAGTGTGTCGATCACATTCTGATTCACACCAACAGAAACCATAAATTCACGCAGATCCATCGGATACATATCACATACACGCAGATATCCAACCGGTGCGGATCTGAGATCATTCAGCTCTACGCCCAAAAGCGAACCGCTCATGATATACCTGTAGTTTCCATCTTCCACTAGAAACTTCACTCTTGTCACTATATCTTTAAACTCCTGCACCTCATCCAGAAATATGATCGTACGGCCTTTCTCAAGAGGCTGTTTAGTCACCAGACTAAGTCTCATAAGCAGATCCTTTGCATCTCTGGCACCGCCAAACAATGTGACAAGCTCCGGCTGGTCAATAAAATTCAATTCCACATATGGCACTCCACTTTCCCTGAGGCATTCTTTTATAAGATATGTCTTACCGATCTGTCTCGCTCCAGTTACGAGCAAAGCGTCTCTGCCGCTCTGAATCCATGAATCTATATATTTTTTTGCCGATCTTTCCAGCATAAAATCACCCCCCCACACTGCATTTGCAACTTTTCTATCCCTATCATATCAATTTTTTGAAACTTTTCCAACCTTTTCGCGGTGATTTTTGCAACTTTTCCAACCTTTTTTCAGCGGTTTTTGCAACTTTGCGAGCTTTAGTAACAATTTTCTTTTATTTTACAGTCATTCCAACCTGGAACATACCATCATCTGAATGTCATTGTCTGAGGCTTGCCTTCCTGTAAAATCCGCATAAGCTTCGCACACCTTTATGCCCAAACCCATAAATATATCTGATACTTCACCCAATGTATACAGTCTGATCGGATTTCCTTCCTTCATCTCAGGTTTTGAAAGTGCCTCTCCATATGGATAATCCATCTGCCCGTATAGCAGGGTTTTGTTCTCACGGTCCCACTCAAACTCAGACAGCGTAAGGCACTGCTCTCCGGCATCCCACAATTTACATGGAAAATGTGTTTCTGCATAGTCTCCATTCATTATGTCCATGAAATGTTTTCCGCCTTTTTTTAGTGAGCTTGCAACAACTGCAAATATCTTCTTATTTTCTTCGTCATCTTCAAGATAACCAATAGCGCCATCCGCCATATTGAGGACCACATCAAATTCGTTTTCAAATGTCAGCTCACGGATATCCTTACAGATAAAAGATGCATCCAGTTGTTCTTTTCCAGCCTGCTCATTGGCATATTCAACATAATCCTTTGTGATGTCTACTCCGACCACCTCATATCCCCGTCTGGCAAACTCTAGGGAATGTCTTCCAAATCCACAGGCAAGGTCCAGGATCCTCTCCGTTCCCTTCAGATCAAGCTTATCTATGATGAAATCCACCTGTCTTTTGGTATCCTCCACCCATGACATATTCTGGATGTCCAGCGTCCAGATCTTTTTGTACCAGTCTTTTTCCATCTGTTTCATATAAGGTCCTCCTTATGAAAAGATTTGTCCGGGCAGTGTCTTTTTCTCTTTATATGGAAACTGCCTGTCGAATTCTTCCGCAGCCTTTTCGTCCACGAAATATCCTTCTGGCGGAGCATACTCACCTGTGACTCCATCAAGATATCCGGGAATCAGCTCCTTGCAAAGGAAAAACGATGCGTCCTCTCCCTCATCAAGTCCATGGTAGCGAATGCCAAACCCACTTGCCGGTCTGAATCCGCTTTTGCCATAGAAATCAATATTCCCCTCAAAACATAGTGCTCCGCAGCCAAGCTCAGCAGCTTTCTGCAGCGAATAGTCAAGCAGTATCTTCCCGTATCCCTTACGCTTAAGTTCATTCTTTATGCATATGGGTCCCATAGTCATAATTGGAACACTACTTCCGTCATCCGCTGTTATTTCCGCCCTCATAAACATGTTCTGCCCGATAATTTCTCCATCTAACAGCATTACAAAATCCAGTTCCGTGACAAATGCACTGTCATTTCTCAGCTGATCAAGCACATAGTGTTCCAGACAACCGGGACGATACACATTCCAGAAGCTGTCCCTCACCAGGTTCTCAACTTCCCGGTATTCATCCTCTTTTTCCAATCGTATAACCAGATCTTCCCAATGTCTGACCTGGCTGATATCCCCATGATCATTCATTCCATCTACCTCCTTCTGCCGATCACCAAACGACAAAAATATGCTTATGGTGATCTGCAAGTTGCTTAATATACTCAAATTTATATTCAAGCTAGTAAGTTTTTCGCAAATTCACTTATTGCCTGACCAAATTGTTTCTTTATCTTTTTCCTGTCGGACGCTCCATCATAAAGGCTATAGTACAGGAACATGATCGCATAAAACTGTGCCGCTTTTTTCTTCGCACCTTTGATTCCCAGGCTCTTGAGCAGGTCCTTTACATAACCGACAGGCCCAGCCACAAGATACTGCTGATACAGAGCCTGCATCTCCGCACTGCGGAACTGTTCTACCACAAGCAGCTTTCTGAAAGAAGAGGCAAAGTCATCCTCAGTCCAATACTCGAACATAGATCTGCTGTACTGCACAAAATCATCCAGAGATACTTCCTCATACTTCTCCGGCATGCTCTCTTTATCGCCCTCCGGCATGTCATGACTTTCCGCCTGATCACTGTCACCCTGCTCCATCCTCGCGACAATATGATCAAATATATCCCGCTTATTCTTATAATGTCGGTACAAAGCTCCCTTTGTAATCCCAAGATCACCCGCTATCTGGCTAACCGACACCGCCTCATAACCATCTCTGGCAAATCTGTGAAGTGCCGTTATCAGTATCTCTTCCTTAGTATCTCTTGTGACTTTAGTTTCTTCCATATAGTACACGTCCCTCCGTATCAGCATATTCAACTCTGCATAATAAACGACCGTTTACTTCATATTAGTAAACGGTCGTTTATTTGTCAATCATTTTATATATTACTTTCTTACCTGTCTGGCTGCCTCGACCATATTTCTGAGGCTGGCGTCAGTCTCAGGAACGCCTCTCGTCTTAAGACCGCAGTCTGGATTGATCCAAAGTTTATTTCTGTCGATCTTTGTGAGCATGACATTTACCGCCTTCACGATCTCTGCCACAGACGGAACTCTCGGGGAGTGAATATCATACACTCCTGGTCCCACCTCTGTCTCGAAATTGTTCTCCCTGAGAGAAACCAGTATCTGAAGATCAGACCTTGACGCCTCAAATGTGATGACATCCGCGTCCATGTCATCTATGGCTGGTATTATATCTGTAAATTCACTGTAGCACATATGTGTGTGTATCTGTGTCTCAGCCTTCACACCGCTGTGTGTCAGACGGAATGCAGGTATTGCAAAATCAAGGTATTCTGTATACCAGTCAGATTTTCTGAGCGGAAGTTTCTCTCTAAGTGCCGCCTCATCTATCTGTATCATCCTGATTCCATGCGCCTCCAGATCCAGCACCTCATCTCTGATCGCAAGCGCTATCTGTGATATAGAGTCCTTTATAGATATATCCTCTCTTGGAAATGACCAGTTGAGTATCGTCACCGGACCCGTCAACATTCCCTTCATGATCTTGTCTGTGAGCGACTGCGCATATACAGACCAGTCCACCGTGATCGGTTTTTTACGGTATACGTCACCCCATATCACTGGTGGTTTCACACACCTTGTTCCGTATGACTGTACCCACGCTTTCTCAGTGAACAGGAAACCGCCAAGAGACTCGCCGAAATACTCTACCATGTCATTTCTCTCATACTCACCATGTACAAGTACGTCAAGCCCGATATCCTCCTGCCACTTTACACATTCCTTTATTTTGCTCTTCACAAAGTCCACATACTCCTGCTCAGTTATCTCTCCCTTTCTAAGCTGTGCTCTCTGCAACTTTACATCCTTGGTCTGTGGGAATGAACCTATAGTGGTGGTCGGAAGTTCTGGAAGTCCAAACCCCTTCTTCTGGAGAGCCTGTCTCTCACTTCTCTTCGGAAGTCTTACATAATCCGCCTCAGTCACTGCCGCAAGCCTCTGTCTCACCTCATTGCTGTTACAGTCTCTTGTTCCCGCAAACAACTCCTGATTCTTGTGATATGCCTCAAGTTCTGTATAGTTATAGCTCTCAGCAAGTGTCGCAAGCTCCGAGAGTTCAGTAAGTTTCTCCTCCGCAAATGCAAAGAACCTCAGATAGTCCTGTGACAGTTTCGTCTCATGCTTAAGTGTGTATGGCACATGGAGCAGTGAGCAGGATGTAGACAGAACCACATTTATCTTCTTATCACGAAGCTGCCTTATGATCTTGAGTGTCTTGTCATAATGATTTCTCCAGATATTTTTTCCATTTACCAGACCGGCAAAAAGTACCTTATCCCCAGGGAATCCGTATCTGCCTATAAGCTCTCCAGTCTGTCTGCCCTCTATAAAGTCAAGACCTATTCCGGCAAATGGCATATTTATGATATCCTCATACACATCCCTCACATCACCGAAGTATGTCTGGAGGAGTATCTTACACCCCACACGATCTGCAAATACCCTGTAATACACCCTGTGGAAAAGTGCCTTATCATCGTCATCCATATCTCTCACCAGTGACGGCTCATCAAACTGCAGCCACTCTACATTCTTATAGGCGCACTCGGCGATGAGCCGTCTGTAAGCCTCTGCCACATCATCAGCAAAGTCTTCTGCATTCTTTGATCCCACATATCTGCAGAGCTTAAGCATTGTGTACGGTCCTATAACCACAGGCTTTGTCTTGATCCCCAGCTTCTTGGCCTCCTCGTATTCACCTGTAAGTTTCTCGCAGTCAAGGCTTATCACTGTGTCATCCTCTATCTCCGGAACTATGTAATGATAGTTTGTGTTAAACCACTTCTTCATCGCAAGAGCCTTCACATCCCCGGATTCTCCCTGATACCCTCTTGCCATGGCAAAGTACGTGTCAAGCTTTGAGACATTTAGCTCTCTGTATCTCTTTGGCACAATTCCGAGAAGAACTGCTGTATCAAGCACTATATCGTAAAATGAAAAGTCATTGCATGGAATAAAGCCTATCCCTGCTGCCACCTGTGTCATCCAGTGTCTATGTCTGAGCTCCGCTGCAATTCCTGTAAGCTCCTGCGCCGTTATCTCATGTCTGAAATATTTTTCAGATGCAAATTTTAACTCTCTTAATGTTCCCACCCTTGGAAATCCTATAACCGATGTCTTCATCATATCCTCCTGCTCACTCACTGGCATATCTCATAGACCAGTGTTATTTTCTTGTTTGTTGTTGACATTATATGAAGCTCTGGTTCGCTTGTATAATACATAAAAATATAGCGTGGATATAGTTTTATGCTATACCCACGCTATTTCTATGTCTTCTATTCTATGTCAGCTATGTGGCTTTGACCCTTCTCATATGTTCCGCCGCCTTCTCCCTCACATCTCCGCAGGCAGGCTCTCCGTCATCCCTCATCTCGTTGAAACGCCCCCTGTGCTGAAGTTTTCTCTGAGGAATTTTTACTGAATCTTCCGGCTCGTCGCGCCCCACCGCACCAGCCTCTTCCGCCGTAGGTACAGTGCTATCGCCACTCTTTGTATCCACAACTTTGAGATATTTCCCCAGAGCACCGAGGTAAGTGTTTCCAAGTCTGCTGAGGATCGCCTTCCTGTGGACGATATAGCCTATCCGCATATCGCTCTCATCCGCAAGCGGCACCGATATAATGTCCTTGCCGTTCAGCTTTTCATCTATGACACCGCTGCACACAGTATATCCATTCAGACCTATCAGCAGATTGAACAGTGTCGCTCTATCCCTGACTCTTATATTCTTCTTTCGCTCCGTCGTAGAGAATATTTCCTCCGAGAAGTAAAAAGAGTTGTGCTCTCCCTGCTCAAATGACAGATATGGATATGCCTCCAGTTCCTCGTTCGTTATAATGCTGTTCTTCGCCAAAGGGTGATTTCTGCTTATGAATACATGCGGCTTTGCCACGAACAGCTCATGAAACTCCAAGTCATTTGCCTTGAGGATCTTGTTCAAAACTTTCTCATTGAAATCGTTCAAGAAGAGTATTCCGATCTCACTTCTCATTCTTGCCACATCCTCTATGATCTCATAAGTCTGTGTCTCTCTTATGCTGAAATCATATTCATCCTGGCCATATCTCTTTATCAGGTCGACAAATGCATTCACCGCAAATGAATAGTGCTGGGTGGACACGCAGAAACTCTTCTTGCCGCCATCGTCCCCCTTATATTTGTCCTCAAGGACCTTCGCCTGTTCAAGCACCTGTCTCGCATAGCCAAGAAAAACCTCACCCTCTATAGACGGACTTATTCCCTTATTAGACCTGTTAAATATATTTATTCCCATCTCTTTTTCCAGTTCATGGATGGCATTTGTCAGGCTCGGCTGGGATATATACAGTCTGTTCGCCGCCTCTGTGATCGTGCCCGTGTCCGCAACCATCACCACATATCTGAGCTGCTGAAGTGTCATGTTATCACCTGCTCTCTGTTATAATTTTCTTAAACTGCTTTGCTGCCTCATTAAGTGGATGGAGACAATCATACACTAGACATACATTTCTGTCCGGGATCCTCTCCTCCAACGGTATCTTTATGACCTCTTTTTTCTTCACCGCATCCCTTGCCATGGGTTCCGGGATAAACGCAAGACCAAGTTCACACTTTACAAGCGGCAATATCTGGTCCGTGGTCGCCGCCTCCGTATCTGGCGCAAGCTCCACACCATGCTCTCTAAATATCCTGTCATAAAATCTGAACGTCATGGTCTCTCTGCCAAGACAGATCAACGGATAGTTTCTTATCTCCGTAATGGACAATTTTTGCTTTCTGAGAGATGAAAATGTAGTTCCACCTACAAGTATCTCATTATAGGATTGCAGCATGACCTTTTTCAGAGGAGCCTCGACATCCGCAGGCGTAGTGACTACCGCAAAATCTATGCTGCCGTTCTTCACTTCCTCCACCGCCTGAGGCGTAGAGTGGTTGTATATCTTTAGATTTATTCCCGGATATGCCATGTGAAAAGCCCGCAGCCTGTCCAGCAGATATATGTTCAGCGCCGTCTCACTCACACCTATGGCTACGTTTCCATGTGTAAGACTCTCCCCATCAGCAAGTTCATCCTCAGCTGTGAGCAGCTGTGACATGGCAGCCTCAACATACGAATATAGCTGTTCACCGTCCCTTGTGAGCTGCACCCCCCTATTGGTCCTGACGAAAAGTATCCTTCCAAGCTGCTGTTCCAGACAGTTCATCGCCCTCGTAACATTTGGCTGGCTGTTGCCGAGGACCTTCGCCGCCTTGGTAAAATTGTGGTATCTTGCAACATAATAAAATATCTTATAATATTCGAAATTAACGTTCATAAATTTTCCTTTCGTAAAACTATTCACTATGCAGTAATCTCTGGCATATCATTTTATTATTGCTGTCATATCAATTATGGTTTTCACTTATTGCCACCTCGATAGTATAATCTAACCAGATTAAAAAGACAATACAACATTTATCATACGAAAGGATGCGCATACATATGGAAGAAAAGACTATTTTCCCAAGGGAAGAAAAATCGGAAATATTATTTGAAAAGATCCTACGGGATCCCTGGGCATGCGAAAAGCTTATGGATACATTTTGCAATTATCTGTTCTGCAACGATGACTTTGACTGCAATCTGTCACCGGAAGAATTTGCAAAATCTCTTCTCACCGCTTATTTGGACAGAGATATGTCTGCCTTCCTGATGTCTATCTGCAATAATACAATGTTCGATCTTCTCCGAAATTCTTATCTGATCCCTTATCGTTTCAATGCCGACGGTAAAACCAACCCGGTCATCATGACTGGGGATCACGGCGAATTGCTGCCCGAGTTCAAACACTCTGTGCGTGAGAAAGACTACCAACATTTTCATGATATTTATACCCACATGAGCCACAACGAAAATATGTATCTGGCAAAAGCGTACAGATACAGCCACGAATACACCTCGGACAACTTAGATGTCAAACAGAAGATACTGGAGGAATGTACAGGAGTACTGCTCATACGTGAACTGCCGGACACTGTAAAGCTCAAGGAGACCGAAGCGGAGGCGTACTGCGCAGTATGGGACATCATGGTTGAACTTGAGAAAAATCTTCCCATGGCATTTGTATTCTACGGTCAGGATGCATTGGACAAGCAGGGAGAAAAATATGACGAGCTTGGAATATTCCTGCCGGATTCACTGCTCATGAAGAATCTTGAAAGACACGTTGCGAAAGCCGAGGCGATCATTTATGCAGAAAAGTAATACTGGCAAAACAGCAAATTCCGCAAATGCTGGATCATACATAGACATCATGGAAAAAAATCACATGGAGATCCCATGGCATGACTACGCCAGTGCCGACAGCAATGTGCTCATTCGCAAGGCAGGTCTGATTGAAAAAGCTTCCGTCATAGGAAGAGTCGGACTCATCATGCTCTCATGCGGAACAGGTGCATGGCGTGTCCGTACATCCATGAACAGGCTTTCCAAGGAACTGGGCGTCACATGTACCGTCGATGTCGGTCTCATGTCCATAGAATTCAACTGTTTTGACGGTCACGACTGTGTATCACAGTCCCTGTGTATCGCCAATACTGGGGTAAACACCTCAAAACTCTACAGAATGGAACAGTTTGTTGACAATTTTCCAAATGAAGAGGCGCATCTGACTGGCGAGGAGATTCATCAGAAACTTGATGAAATAGAAAAAATACATGCCTTGTACTCTCCTCTCCGTCTCGGACTTGCCTCTGCCCTAGCCTGCTGTGCCTTCACATTTCTTCTAGGCGGCGGGCCTGTAGAAATGATACTGGCATTTGCCGCAGCCGGAATCGGCAATCTCATAAGGACAAAGCTTATCAAACACCATTTTACTTTATATATGAACATAGCGGTATCCGTGTCAGCTGCTTGTCTTGTGTACGCATTACTGCTAAAGGCCGCCGAGCTGATATTTCATATACCCGCCTTCCACGAAGCCGGATATATCTGCTCAATGCTGTTCATCATACCGGGATTCCCATTCATTACCAGCGGTATAGACCTTTCAAAGCTGGATCTGAGATCAGGACTTGAGAGGCTTACATACTCAATCATCATTGTGCTTGTGGCAACGATGTTCGCATGGATCATGGCGCTTCTGCTGAAGCTCCACCCACAGGATTTTGCAGCGCTCAACATAACACCTGAACTTCACATGGTATTCAGACTGATTGCCAGTTTCTGCGGTGTGTTCGGATTCTCCATCATGTTCAACAGCTCCATACACATGGCTGCCACAGCCGCTGCCATCGGTGCCATAGCCAACACCCTCCGTCTTGAACTGGTAGATCTTGCCGGCATTCCCGCGGCTGCAGCCGCATTTGTTGGTGCCCTCACGGCCGGACTGCTCGCTTCATTCATCAAAAGCGCCAACGGTTATCCGCGAATCTCACTGACAGTCCCATCCATAGTCATCATGGTTCCAGGACTTTATCTTTACCGTGCAATATACAACTTTGGGATCATGTCACTTTCCGATGCCGTATCCTGGTTTGCGGCTGCCATCATGATCATCATAGCCCTGCCACTTGGACTGATATTCGCAAGAATCCTGACGGACAGAACCTTCAGGTACTGCACCTGATCCACGAATGGGGTCAGGCACCTCCGTCCCCCAATGGGGTCAGGCACCTCCGTCCCCCCACAAATATACAACCAAGGAGTATATGAACCATGAAGTTTTATCTACATAGACAAATGTCAGAATCTTTCATCACCGCGGCCTTCCTGTCAGTATCAGGAGGTCTGCAGGATGCATATACCTATATATTCAGAGGAAAGGTATTTGCAAATGCACAGACAGGCAACATAGTTCTTCTCGGTCAGAATCTTGTAGACCGAAACTGGAGAATGTGTGTACACTATGTCGTTCCTCTATTATTTTTTGCGCTTGGAATTGCTGCTGCCGAGTGTATAAAACAGAAATTTCAGAATATGCAGCAGTTTCATTGGAGACAGATCGTTGTATTGTGTGAGATTTTTCTGCTTCTTATCGTGGGATTTCTTCCCATAAGGCTTAATCTTATCGCAAATGCCATGGTTTCATTTTCATGTGCCATGCAGGTACAGGCATTCAGGAAAGTCAACGGCTATGCATTTGCCAGTACCATGTGCATTGGAAACATACGAAGTGGCACCGATGCCCTGTGTGCATACTTCAGAACAAAGGACAGGAACACACTGTTCAAATCTCTGTGCTACTGGGCGATCATCCTGCTATTCGGAATCGGTGCCGCTGTGGGCGGTCACTTCATCCGTATATTTGACATGAGAACTATCTGGTTCTCCTGCTGTCTGCTGTTCGTAAGCTTCCTCTTCATGTTCATCAAGGAAGAGAGAGAATAAAAAATGAGCTTACGCGGGTCCTCAAGATGCAGACGCAGATCAGTAGTCGCCTCTATCGACAACTATCTGGAATCCGAACGCCTCTGCGCGCCTGTCAAGACAGCCGCGGCACTGGGCGGATTCCTCCCCCGTGCATATCTTGTTGTCATAGAGTTCATATTTCTTTCTGACCGCCACCGGTGACAGATTCGGCATGACCACATTTGCACCGTGCATAAACCCACGCTCCCTGCCATCTGCCGCTATCGTTCCGAGAGATGTGGTGGATGGTATGAGCGCCTTCGGGAACATCAGTCTCAGCAGGCTTATCATCACAAGAGTCTGCCTGACCGTTCCCTGATCCATCTTTGCAAATGGTGTGTCTTTGTGTGGAACATAGGGTCCTATTCCTATCATCTGAGGCTGCAGCTTTGCAAGGAAATGAAGATCCTCCGCAAGGTTCACCGCTGTCTGAAAAGGTGACCCGACCATGAACCCACTTCCAACCTGATACCCAAGGGTCTTTAGATCATACAGGCATCTGACTCTGTTGTCATAGCTCATCTCTTCTGGATGGAGCCTTTCGTAGTGCTCCCTGTTCGCAGTTTCATGTCTCAGAAGATATCTGTCAGCCCCAGCCATCCGCCACAACTTGTATATCTCATAAGAATGTTCTCCAAAAGACAGCGTGACAGCGCAGTCCGGGAACCTGACCTTTATGCTGCTTACTATGTCTGCTATGTCATCGTCCAAGAATCCTCCGTCTTCCCCTCCCTGGAGCACAAATGTCCGGAAACCCAGAGCATATCCCTCCACCGCACAGGAGAGTATCTGTTCTTTACTCAGACGGTATCTGTCCACATGACTGTTACTTTTTCTGATACCGCAGTAATAGCAGTCATTTCTGCAAATGTTCGTGAACTCGATAAGCCCCCTTATGTATATCCTGTTTCCGAATCTATCATGCGCCAGATCATAAGCTTTCGTTCTAAGATACTCAAAATCAGTGAGAACATCCTTAGAGTCCCCAGACATATTCGTATTCTGGCAAAGCGGATCATTTTGCGTCATAGACAGAACTTCTATAACTTCAGCCAGCTCATCTACCCCTGGCAGCTCCCCCCTGCCCTGTCCATATTCAAATGTCTTATCAATTATATCTCTAACTGTTCCCATACTACAACATCCCCTACTCCGTCATACAGAGCAGACTGCGTATGTGCGCAAGTCTGGCATCAAACTGCTCATAGAAATCCTTCTCCGCATCATACATTCCCACATACATGACCTGCAGCACCAGCATGGTCTGATTTCTCGCGGTCTCATCCTCGCCGGCGCGCATATACTCTATCAAATTCCTCTGCATATCCTTCTGGAACTTATGCCAGTCATTTATATACTTCGTGTACCTTGGCAGATCCTCGGTATCTATCCACTTCGACACCTTGACCTTAGTCCTGCCCGCGCGCTCACACTCGTGTATCTGCAGGATATATTTGAATCCGTCATCGGTGTAATATCTTCCAAGCGGAAAGAGTCTGCAAAATCCCGGTCTCGCGCTGTGGATGCTGCATCTGCCCTCCTCATTTAAGAATGGACACTTATCCGCCGTCATCTTTATATTTGGCAACACAAGACCGTCCACCACATTGACCTCAAGCTCCTTTTCAAGCAGCTGCGTAAAATTTTTTCCAGTCTCCTTGCAAAGCCTCATCACATCCATGGGGTCAAGAATAATAGAATTTCCCATACCTGTGCAGCATGCATGGCAGCCCTTGCACTCATTGCAGTACGCCTTCACCATATCATTTGCATCGTACAATCTTCCATCTGAGATATCTTCCAATTTCTCATTTCTTATCATAGCCGTAATCCTCAATCATTTTTATTTTTATCATCCAACCTGTTGATTATAATCACAGTAACTTATTTTTCGTTATAATTTTTATGATTATTTCAACGCATCAATTAAAATCTCTTGTTTACTTTCACATTGTAAATTTCTTTAAACCAATCATTTATATCTACATCCGGACCAATAATCTCGTGGAAATTATATTTTTCCAGCATGCTCTGTATCCCCTCATCTGCCAATACAATTTCTAACATATTACTCACCTCATCAACTGATCCATAATGAAATTTATTATGGCAATTAGAGCACAAACTCAATGTATTTGTAGAATCGTAAACTATACATTTTAATTCTGGATATTTTTTCACTATAAATTGCGGTATAAAATGATGTTCTTCAAAATAATCCAGACCGTTTCTACCAACAAATGTTTTATGATCACTCCTGCACCCATATTTATTGCAAAAGAAACATTTTTTGTTAAAATGGTTAATCAATTCATTAAAATCATTATTCATTAGATTTATTTTAAAACATTGCTCCAATAAATTAATAAGCTCATCACTCAGATTATTATTTATTTCTTTATTAGGCCATCGTCTACCTTGTGGGTAGATAAAACCTTTGTATCTTGATAATAAATCGTCGCGATTTAAAAAATTGTTATCTTCTAAATTAGCTTTATATAATGTTGTTAGAGATTTTATAGAAAATCCAACTACCATTGTGCTATCTTCGGATTTACTATATACTTTATTCAATTCCATCGGATATGGTGGATCATCAACCACTCCACGTAACATGATTCTACTTAAATTATTTTTACTTTCTGATGGCAAATTAGTAATATAAAAATATATAATGTCACCACTCTTAATGTTATTCGCCATGTTCCCGGTAATTACCCACTTACCATCTTTAAGCTTTGTATTTCCTGGAGCCTGCCACATTATTTTTTTATTCATATCCCATTCTTGTTTTAATTCCTTATAATTACATGTCCTATAATCCATAGGAATAAGCCAGTAATTGACCATATTAATGTATCTCCCTCCCTATTATCTTTTTATCTCAAAAATCTGTAACCACATATACAAACATCCATCCTCTATAGTACCCCAAACTTTATCCTCACCCTGTCCAGTTTCTCCAGGAATGGCCTCGCCACCAGCCACAGTGCAATGACAGTCGCGG
>URJU01000034.1 GCA_900548315.1 uncultured Coprococcus sp.
AGGTATAATGGGAAGTGATATTTGAGGGTACAAAAAATCAATTTTTTTTTGGTCTAGGGTTGACACGAGCAGGGTGAGAGTTGCTTGAGATTTGTTTGGATTAACATGATCAAGTCAGATTATCTCAGATGACAGCGAAAACAAGAAAAAGATAAAAAAATTATCCCAGAATCGACCCAAATAGCCCAAAGGATACAAAGTTCCAGAAAATTGTATCTTTTGGGTTGTTTTTTATTTATTTGCGATATAATTGTGCTAAAACGTAGATTTACTTGCATAAAAGATAAAATAAAGTCCTTGCATTAATTTATTTATGTGCTATACTAAATAAAGTCACTAACATACACCAACGCGTTAAAGCGACGTAAGTTTAAATTGAGAAAACTGAGGAGAAATATCTATAGGATACAAACTGGAAGACAGAGGTGTAGTAAATAGAATCAAACTGGAAAACAGCTTTGCAGTAAATAGACTCAGAAATATCAGAGAGAAAAACCAAAAGAGAAAAAGAGAAAATCAAAACAAAAAAACAAGAAGGAGGACACTATTATGATAGGCGGAGATCTGATCACCTACAGACCTGACATTCAGGTACTTGACGCAACAATAAGAGATGGAGGACTTGTCAACGATTTCTATTTTACTGACGAGTTTATAAGAGCCCTCTATGAAGCGAACATCAAGGCGGGGGTTGATTATATGGAATTCGGCTATAAGGCCTCCAAGGAAATGTTTGATGTGAACAAATTCGGCAAATGGAAGTTCTGCAACGAGGAGGATATAAGAGCCATCGTTGGAGAGAACAATACAGATCTGAAAATTTCAGTTATGGCTGATGTCGGAAGATGCGACTACAAGAAGGATATCATCGACAGAGCCGACAGTGTTATCGATCTGGTGAGGGTGGCGACATACATCAACACCATGCCTGCAGCCATCGAGATGATTGAGGATGCACATGCAAAGGGATACGAGACTACATGCAATATCATGGCAGTTTCAAAGGATCAGGAGTCGGATATCGATCTTGCCCTTGAGCTACTTGGCAAGAGCAATGTAGATGGAATATACATTGTTGACAGCTACGGCTCACTGTACCCTGAGCAGATCAAGAAGCTCGCGGAGAAATATGTTGCAGTTGGAGAGAAGTATGGCAAGAAGATAGGAATACATGCACACGACAACTTAAAGCTTGCCTATGCCAATACTGTTGAGGCAATGAGGAGTGGTGCGAGCATGCTCGATGGAACTGTAAGCTGTATGGGCAGGGGCGCAGGAAATTGTGCGCTTGAGCTTCTTCTTGGATTCCTCAGAAATCCAAAGTACAACCTGTACCACATCTTGAAGTTCATAGAGCAGTACATGGTTCCACTCAAGGCAAAGGGAGATGCAGTATGGGGCTATGATGTGCCATACATGCTGACCGGAATGCTGAATCAGCATCCAAGGGAAGCCATCGATTTCATCAAGAATGAAAGACATGATTATGCTGATATGTACAGCTACCTTATGTACAGAGAGTAATTATATAACAAATACATTGTGGGTTGGGCGCAAGTTATGGTGCTCAAGATAAAGGGGAGGACTCCTGGTGTCAGTTATCGCTGGCATCAGGAGTTTTTCTTCTTTTTTTCGGGCTGTGTGTTATAATCGGATGTGTAGTGTCAAAATTTGTCAAAAAACAACAAGAGAAATACTTGGGAAGATTGATATGAGCAGCGACAGTACTTGAAAACATACAGAAATAACAGGAGGACAGCACGTGAACATAGGAATAATGGGCGCAGGCAAGATTGCCGGTGTCATGGCAGATACGATAAATAAGATGGATGATGTGGAGCTGTATGCGGTAGGTTCAAGAACTTTGGAAAAGGCAAATGCATTTGCCGGGAAATTTGATATAGATAAGACTTATGGGAGTTACGAAGAACTGGTAAGTGATGATGCTATAGATCTTATATACATTGCAACGCCGCATTCACATCACTATGAGCATATGAAGCTCTGCATAGAACATGGAAGAAATGTACTTTGCGAGAAAGCATTTACCTACGATGCTGCGCAGGCTGAGGAGATCGCAGCTCTGGCAGCGGAGAAGAAGGTGTATGTGGCTGAGGCGATATGGACGAGGTATATGCCGTCCAGACAGATAATAAATGAAATTCTTGGATCGGGTGTGATAGGGGATATCAGGACAATGACCTGCAACCTGTCCTATCCGATATCAAAGATAGAGCGTCTGATCAGACCTGAACTGGCAGGAGGTGCCCTTTTAGACGTGGGAGTTTATGGGCTGAATTTCATTGTCATGCATATGGGTAAGGAGATATCAGCTATCGAATCGTCTGTCATGATGCACGAGACTGGAGTAGACGGACAGGAGAGTATAACCGTCAAATACAGAGACGGCAGGATGGCAGTGACAACCCACAGCATGTACGGAAGATCAGACAGAAAAGGTATCTTTTACGGTGAGAAGGGATACATGATAGTCCAGAATATAAATAATCCACAGTGGATAGATGTATTTGACTGCGAGGACAGACTGATAAGACATGTGGATGTGCCAAAGCAGATAAGCGGCTACGAGTACGAGGTCATGGAAAGCCTTGATATGATCAGACAGGGACAGTTCCAGAGTAAATCGATGCCTTTGTCAGAGTCTATATATATGATGAAGCTTATGGATGATATTAGAAAAGGGTGGAATAAAAAGTGATAATTATATATATACTTGGCGGAATCATAGCCATATTTCTGATGTACATACTTTTTCTCTTCGTGTGCAGTCTGTTCGTGAGAACTGACAGGCAGTATACGGAGGACAGCAGGTTCTACAGGCATCTGCTGTATGGTGTCACCGGATTTGCCATGTGGTTTCTAAGAGTGAAAATGCATGTGACTGGCATGGAGAAGATTCCAGTGGATGTCAAACCACTCTTTGTGGGAAATCATCTGTCAAATTATGATCCGCTGATAGAATGGCAGGTATTTAAGAAGTGGGATGTGGCATTTATATCCAAGCCGGAGAATTTTAAGATACCGATATTCGGCAGGATCATCAGAAGATGCTGCTTTATGCCGATAGACAGATCAGATCCGGGTAAGGCATTGTCTACGATCAAGACGGCTACCGAGATTCTCCAGAAGGGAGATATGGCAGTCGGAGTATACCCGGAGGGAACGAGAAACAGACAGGGCGGACTTCTGCCATTTCACACGGGTGTTTTCAGGATAGCCCAGAAAGCGCATGCGCCGATAGTCGTCATGGCGATACACGGAACGGAGAACATCTACAGGAATGTGCTGAGGCGCAGATCTGACGTCTATATAGATGCGGTGGATGTGATACCTGCCGATGAGGTAAAAGCAATGAAGAAGAATGAGATCAGCGACAGGGTGAGACTTGTTCTTGAGAAAGATGAAAAGGGTAAAAACTATGGGAAGGAAGTACATTTTATATAATTCACTGGCGGGCAACGGCAAATGTATGTATGACGTGCAGGCACTTGCAGATACATATCCTGATGCGATACTCAAGAAGATGACAGAGATCGCTTCATATGCGGAGTTCATGGGATCGCTTGCAGAGGATGACGAGGTTATCCTGTGCGGCGGTGACGGAACGCTGAACATATTTGTGAATGATATAAAGGACATGGATGTGAAGAATACCATCTACTATTATGCCTCCGGAAGCGGCAATGACTTTGCAAAGGACATAGGACATAACAGTCATGACACTCCGGATTACCAGATAAATCAGTACATACAGCATCTCCCGGAGGTGACAATCAACGGCAAAAAGTGGCTATTCATCAACAATGTTGGATTCGGAATAGACGGTTACTGCTGTGAGGAGGGCGACCGCCAGAGGACAAAGAATGAGAAAACTCATAAGAACAAGCCTGTGAACTATACGGCTATAGCTATCAAAGGCCTGCTCTACGCATTCAAACCGAGAAATGCTGTGGTGAAAGTGGATGGAGTCCGTCATGAATATAAAAATGCCTGGCTCGTGCCAACCATGAATGGCAGATATTATGGCGGCGGAATGATGGCTACCCCCGGGCAGGACAGACTGAATCCGGAGCATACAGTTTCGGTTATGGTGTTCCGCGGCAAGGGCAAGCTTGGAACCCTTATGATCTTTCCTTCTATATTCAAGGGAGAGCATGTCAAGTACGAAAAGTATGTTGATATATTCAACGCAAAAGAGGTTGAGGTTGAATTTGATCGTCCGACACCACTTCAGATAGACGGCGAGACGATACTCGGAGTTACATCATATAAAGTTAAAGCGTGGAGCCTGGATCAGAAATAAAAAAGTTTTGAAAATCCGAATAATATAAAGTTCAAAAAACTTGCAAATATGCTGACGTCATTTATACTATTTTAATAGATTGTACGCTGAAAAAGGAGGTATTGTATGCGGGAGATGCGGAGAAGTGACAGGATGATAACAGATCGTGAAGAGATAGTGGATGTACTTGATTCGTGTAAGGTGTTCCGGATGGCGGTTCACGATGAAGAGGGAATGTACATAGTTCCGCTGAATTTCGGTTATACCTACGAGGAGGATGTTCTGAAGCTTTATTTCCACTCTGCCGGTGAGGGCAGGAAGGTGGATGCTCTGGCAGCGGATCCGAAGGTGGCCATAGAGATGGACACAGATCACTATCTGGTTGAGGGACCAAATGCCTGCAGCTTCGGTTACCTCTACAGCAGTATCATGGGAAATGGCACAGCCAGAAAGCTGACAGATCCTGAGGAAAAGTGCGAGGCACTCAACTGCCTTATGAATCATCAGCTTGCGAGAAATACCGAGAATATGAGATCGTTTGACAAGGTAGAAAAGAAGAAGTATAACTACTCAGACCAGATGCTGGCAGCGGTAAATGTGTATGAGATAGTTGTGGAAAATTTTATGTGTAAGTCAAGGCGATAAGTATATGGAATCTATGCAATTGCCATTGTGGTTTAAGGAATTGACGTAAAACATAATACAAATTATAATCAGACAGGATATAATGAAGCGATCATCAAGCAGACTCTTGATGATAAGTGATATAGCAGAAAGGTGAAAACAGGAGATGGATTACAACAAATTAGCGGATTTGATATTTGCAGATATAACAGATACAGTGGATGACCTTGAGAAGAGATTTCCGGAGAGAGATCTTCCGGAGGGAGCAAGGGTAACAAGATTTGCACCAAGCCCTACAGGATATATGCACATCGGCGGACTGTATGCTGCCATGATCTCAAGAAAGCTTGCAAAGCAGAGCGGTGGCGTGTTCTACCTCAGAATAGAGGATACCGATAGGAAGAGGGAACTTGAGGACGGTGTAAATGAGATCATCAATTCGCTGAAGAAGTTTGACCTTGGATTTGACGAGGGACCATTTGAGGGCGGCGAGACAATATATGGTCCATATAAGCAGAGCGAGAGAAAAGAGATATATCAGACCTGTGTCAAGAAACTTATGCAGGAAGGATATGCATATCCTGACTTTACAACAGCCGAGGAGCTTGACGAGATCAGGGCAAAGCAGGAGGCTGCAAAAGTTGACATAGGATATTATGGCGAGTATGCGGTTGGAAGAAATCTGACATACGAGCAGGTAGAGGAGAAACTTGCTGCGGGCGAGCCTTATGTTGTGAGGCTCAAGAGTCCGGGAGAGGCAGGAAAGACTGTTATCTACAGCGATCCTATCAGAGGCAAGATTGAGATGCCTGAGAATATCATGGATGTAGTACTTCTGAAGTCAGATGGAATACCTACATACCATTTTGCACATGCAGTTGACGATCACTTCATGAGGACAAATCTTGTCATCAGAGGTGACGAGTGGCTTGCGTCATATCCACTCCACAAGCAGCTCTTTGACCTGTGTGGATTTGCACTTCCAAAGTATGCGCATATCGCACCTATCATGAAACTTGAGGTTACAGTGGATGAGGAGGGCGAGCACCAGAGAAAGAGAAAGCTCAGCAAGAGAAAGGATCCGGAGGCTGCGGTTGGTTTCTATGCAGAGCAGGGATTCCCATCAGTCAGCGTGCTTGAGTACCTTATGACAATAGCAAATTCCAACTACGAGGAGTGGCATGCAGCCCATGCGGACAAGACAATAGATGACTTCACACTCTCACTCAAGAAGATGCCTGTCAGTGGTGCACTTTTTGATATGGTAAAGCTCAACGATGTCAGCAAAGAGATGATCTCAAAGCTCACAGCCGAGGAGTGTTACGACCTCATCATGGAGTGGGCAAAGGAGCATGACGAGAACATATATACATTTGGCACACAGGACAAGGATGGTTTCATGAAGACCATCAACTTGTGGAAGATGTCAGGCAAGAAGGTCCGCAAGGACGTCGGCAAATGGTCAGATCTGCGCGCGATGTTCGGTTATCTGTACACACCAGAAGATGAGCTGGATCTCCAGTATGAGATAGACGAGAAGTACACACCGGAAATGATCACAGAGGTTATCGAGGAGTACAAGAAGGATCTCTTCCTTGACTCAGAGGACTGGTTTTCAAGCATGAAGGTCATGGGCGAGAAGATCGGCTACTGTCCAAATGTCAAGGAGTACAAGCAGAATCCTGACGGATACAAGGGCAGCATCACAGATGTATGTACCATAGTAAGAGTTGCCATCACAGGCAAGCAGAACTCACCTGACCTGTTCACTATCATGAACGTGATCGGAAAAGACAAGACCATGGGCAGACTGGACAAGTTCCTTGCGTGGGCTAGGAGATAGAATATATCAATTGGATGTGCATATTAAGTTGACATAGTCTGTATCGTGTTTGACATAACCATGCAGGAGCGCTCCCGCTCAACTCAGGCTGCAGCGGCACTAGCGCTCGCAGGCTCACTGAGAGCCGACGCCTTCGTATGTCCTGCATCAGTTAATGTCAAAACGATTACAGATTGTACTATATACTTGTGCGCATCCAATTGATGAAGATTGGTTAAAATACATTTTAGAAGGGATTGGATTACTATGAATAAGAAGATATATGACGGTTATACATATGTAGACGGTGGCGTGTGTGCTGCAAAGGGTTTCACAGCAAATGGACTTAACTGTGGACTGAACCCTGATAAGAATAAGAATGATCTCGGAATGGTATTTTCAGAGGTGCCATGTGTGGCAGCAGGCGTGTATACACAGAACAAGGTGAAGGGCGCGCCGGTTACAGTTACCAAGGAGCACCTGAAGAAGTCTGGCAACAAGGCACAGGCAGTTATTGTGAACTCCAAGAATGCCAACACATGCAACGCAGATGGAATAGAGAAGGCTGAGAAGATATCCCAGCTTGCAGCGGATGCCCTTGGCATAGATGTGAACCTTGTCATCAATGCTTCAACAGGTGTCATCGGACAGATCATCCCTATCGAGCCATTTGAGGAGCATATGAAAGAGCTTGCAGACGGTCTCTCAGCAGACGGCAACGACAAGGCGGCAAATGCTATCATGACCACAGACACAGTTGATAAGCAGGTTGCTGTCCAGTTTGATATAGACGGTGTGACATGTACTTTAGGCGGTATGGCAAAGGGAAGCGGAATGATCCATCCAAACATGGCTACAACGCTTAATTTCATCACATCAGACATAGCCATCACATCAGAGCTTATCCAGAAGGCGCTCTCAGAGATCGTAAAGGTTACTTACAACTGTCTCTCAGTGGATGGAGACCAGTCCACAAATGATACCCTGACAGTCATGGCAAATGGACTTGCGGGCAACAAGCTCATCGACACGGAGAATGAAGCATATGAGAAGTTCAAGAAGGCACTCTACATAGTTATGGAGTGCATGACCATGATGCTCGCCTCGGACGGTGAGGGCGCAACCAAGATGATCGAGTGCACAGTTGCAGGAGCACCTGACCTTGACACAGCCATCATAGTTGCAAAGAGCGTTATCCGCTCCCCACTTACAAAGTGCGCTATGTTCGGCGAGGATGCCAACTGGGGACGTATCCTCTGTGCCATAGGATATGCGGAGGCTGACTTTGATATAGATAAGGTTGCAGTAGATCTTGAGTCAGAATTTGGCGTGGTCCCAGTATGCCGCAACGGTGCAGGCGTACCATTCTCAGAGGAGAAGGCAGCCAAGGTATTGGGCTCAGATGAGATACACATCAACATAGATCTCGGAATAGGTGAAGTGACAGCCAAGGCATGGGGCTGTGACCTGACATATGATTACGTGAAGATCAATGGGGATTATCGTTCTTAATATATCAAACAAATCAGGGAGACAGCCGAATGCCATTTAAGATTATTAGAAGTGATATAACAAAAGTCCATGCAGATGCAATAGTAAATACGGCAAATCCGCACGTTGCCGTGGGAGCTGGCGTGGACTCTGCAATATATGCGGCTGCGGGGCGTGACAGGCTTCTGAAGGCAAGGGCAAAGGTTGGAACTCTGGCGGCTGGAGAGGTTGGAATCACGAAAGCATTTGATCTTCCGGCGAGATACATTATTCATTCAAGCGGACCTGCCTGGGTGGATGGAAGACATCAGGAGCCGGAGCTTCTCAGAAGGTGTTATGACAAAGCATTAGTTATGGCATATGTACACAGATGTAAGTCGATTGCATTTCCACTGATGGCTACGGGCTCTTACGGCTTTCCTAAAGAGCTTGGAATTCAGATCGCAATTGATGCATTTACATCATTTCTGCAGGAGCATGAGATGGACATCACGCTTGTGGTGTTTGATGATCATTCATATCATGTATCAGGAAAATGGTATGATGATGTGAAGAGCTTCATAGATGACGAATATGTTGCTGAAAAAAATCTTAGTGAATATCGCACTTTGTCATCGTCTGATGAATGCCAAGACACTGCAAGGTTCGATGAAGAATATCTTTGCGGTCAACATAGACCTCAGTTTATGGAATATGGAACACTGGCACAGTCAGGTAAGAGTTCGGGAATACATGAAAACAACTCAAATGGTTCTTTGGACGACATGCTTAAGGGCATATATACGGACAGCTTTGAAAAACATCTGCAGCAGTTAATCAACAAAAAGGGGCTTAAGAATTCAGAGGTTTACACTGCGGCAAATATAAGCAAGCAGTATTTCTCAAAGCTCCTGAAGGGCAGGATAAAGCCGTCGAAGGAAAAAGTTCTGTCACTGGCAGTCGGGCTTCGCCTGAATCTTGATGAGACTGTTGACTTCCTGGGGCTTGCCGGATACGCACTCTCACCGATCTCTCAGACGGACAAGATCGTGGAGTATCATATAGTACATAAAGAATACAGCGTCATAAAGATCAATATAGTTCTGTTCGACTATGGACTTGCCTCGCTGTCAGAATAAAACAAAGTAAAATGAGAAGGTCGCCTGCGGGGTGACCTTTTTGTTTGTTATACAGGTTATTATTAACTCATATTAAGGGAAAGCAGAGTGGACATGCCAAGGTTAATTTCTAAAACGCACGTGCATGCAGATTGTTTACACATTTGCATTTCCTGATACATAAAAACACTAAGATAAAAGAATGTGAGGTTGATGATTATGAAAAAAGGACTTACGGAGATAGTATTTATTCTGGACAGAAGTGGTTCAATGCACGGACTTGAGGCTGACACGATAGGTGGATTCAATTCAATGATGGAAAAGCAGAAGAAAGATAGCGGTGATGATGGAGAGGCGTACGTTTCGACTGTGCTCTTTGACGACTTCAGCAGAGTACTGCACGACAGGATTCCTATTGAGAATGTACCAGAGATGACGGACAATGACTATTACGTGGGTGGCTGCACAGCACTGCTTGATGCGCTTGGAGGTGCGATTCACCATATCGGCAATATCCACAAGTATGCAAGAAAAGGGGATGTGCCTGAGAAGACATTGTTCGTGATAATCACAGACGGAATGGAGAACGCCAGCCGGAATTACAGCTATGAGATGATACAGAAGATGGTTAAGCGCCAGCAGAAAAAGTATGGCTGGGAATTCATCTTCATCGGAGCAAATATCGATGCTGTCATGGAGGCAGGACGCTTTGGAATAAGACCTGAGCGGGCGGTAAATTATGTGTGCGACGAGGCTGGAACAGAGAATGTGTATGGAGCTGTAGGGAATGCGGTGCATGCGATGCGCTCATCCGAGCCGATGGCGGGGGCTACCGCCCTCGATGACAGGGAATGGAGTACAAAGCTTGATGAGGATTATATAAAGCGTGGCAGAGGACAAACAACTATATCTTCCGTTTCCGGCAGTATGAATGGGAAGCAAACTGTCTGACTCACTTGCGTTTTGCACAGCAAAAAGTAAAAGTTTTCCATATCAAAGTTTACTTGTATGATGTACAATATCACCATATGGAATTGAGCAAAGATATATTGGGAGGTAGGCAGATGGAAGACAGAGTACTTGACTGGGCAGTATACGAGAAGACAGCCCGTGAGATGGCTGCAGAGGGACTTGTTCTGCTAAAGAACGACAACAAAGCTCTGCCACTTAAGCAGGGAGAAACGGTTTCTGTATTTGGACGTATGCAGAACCATTATTATAAGAGTGGAACCGGTTCGGGCGGCATGGTGAATGTTGCCAGAGTGGTAGGAATCCTTGATGCACTTAATGAGTGCAAGGATGTGAATGTCAATCAGAAACTGGCAGAGACTTATGCCGCATGGGATAAGGAACATCCTGTGGAGCTGGGACTTGGCTGGGGACAGGAGCCGTGGTCACAGGCAGAGATGCCGGTTACAGAGGAGCTCGTGCAGGAAGCTGCCGGCGAGTCGGATTCAGCCATAGTGATAATTGCAAGAACAGCTGGTGAGGACAAGGACAATACACTTGAAAAAGGAGCTTTTATGCTCACTGATATAGAGACTGATATGCTTAGACTTGTCAGAGAGAATTTCCAGAAGATGGTTGTTCTCTTGAATGTCGGCGGTCTTATAGATATGTCATTTCTTGACACGATCTCTCCAGATGCCTGTATGTATGTATGGCAGGGCGGAATGGTCGGAGGATATGGAGTGGCTGATGTGCTCGTAGGGGATGTCAGCCCTTCAGGAAAACTCACAGACACGATAGCCTACGATATCAAGGATTATCCTGCGTATGACAACTTCGGCGGCGAAGAGAGAAACTTCTACGCTGAGGATATCTATGTGGGATACCGTTACTTTGAGACATTTGCAAAGGATAAGGTCAGATATCCGTTTGGATACGGATTGTCATACACAGACTTCAAGATCGGCGTAAAGCATGCAAGCCTGGATTTTGAAAAAGGCGTGGCGAATATCTGTGTCAAAGTCACAAATACAGGAAAGAGACTTGGCAAGGAGGTTGTCCAGGTGTACGGTGAGATGCCTCAGGGCAGGCTTGGCAAGCCATCCAGAGTACTCATTGATTTTGCAAAGACAAAGGAGCTTGTTCCGGGACTTTGCGATGAGCTGAAGTTTGAGATCCCGCTTGACCGTATGGCATCATTTGACGATTCGGGAGTCACGGGCCATAGAAACTGTTATGTGCTTGAAGCTGGAGACTACACTATCCATGTAGGAAACAGCATAAGAAATACAACAGAGTGTCTGTTCTTTGAGCTTGCCGAGACCGTGGAGCTTCAGAAACTTCAGGAGGCACTTGCACCATATGAGAAGTTTGACCGCATGAAACCATTCTGTGATGAGAACGGCAGGATGCTTATAGAGTATGAGGAGACACCTCTAGTCACTGTTGATATGTATGACAGGAGAGAGCAGGAGCTGCCGGAGGAGATACCGGTTACCGGTGACAAGGGAATTATGCTTCTTGATGTAAGGGAAGGCAGGGCCACCATGGATGAGTTTATAGCGCAGTTTGATGATGAGGATCTGGCATGTTTTGTCCGCGGCGAGGGAATGGGAAGTTCTCTTGTGACGGCGGGAACAGCGTCAGCATTTGCCGGGGTATCGCCAAATTTGATCGCACATAAGATTCCGTCGGTGTGCTGTGATGACGGACCATCGGGAATGAGACTCGACTCAGGTATGAAGGCATTCTCACTTCCAAATGGCACTCTGTGCGGATGCTCATTCAACCGGGAACTGAATACAAGGCTTTATGCACTTCTCGGACTTGAGATGACAGCAAATAAGGTTGAGGTTCTTCTTGGACCGGGAATGAATATCCACCGTCACCCGCTTAATGGACGAAACTTTGAGTATTTCTCCGAGGATCCATACCTTACGGGTTCTATTGCAGCTGCACAGTTAGAGGGACTTAAGTCCAGCGGCGTGTCCGGAACAATCAAGCATTTTTGCGGAAATAATCAGGAGTATCACCGCCATACAACGGATTCGGTCATCTCCCAGAGGGCACTCAGGGAGATATACCTGAAGGGATTTGAGATAGCTGTCAAGTCAGGATATGCCGACTCTGTCATGACAACATATGGTCTGGTAAATGGTCTCTACACCGCAGGAAGTTATGATCTGAATACCACGATACTCAGAAATGAGTGGGGATTTACAGGCGTGGTCATGACAGATTGGTGGGCATCCATCAACCGCAGAGGTGTGGAGCCGGATGCAAATGACTTTGCGACTATGATACAGGCACAGAATGACATGTATATGTGCTGCCCGGACGGCTCGAAGAATATGGGCGGAGACAATGTCATAGAGGCACTTCATGACGGACGTATATTGAGAGCTGAGCTTCAGAGGATTGCAAATAATGTGTGTAACTTTGCGATGAATACGAATGCATTTAAGCGTCTTGTGGGAGACCCTGTAAATATAGAGATAATAAACCGTCCAAAGCAAGCGGACGATTTTTCAATAGATGATGTGGAATACATCAATGTCGACAGAGACATACTTATAGATCTGACAGAGAAGGCCAGCACCGCCGACACGAATTATGTCATAGCCCTTGATGTTGAACATCCGGGAGAGTATGCCGTGAGCTTGAGGGGAAGCTCGACTCTTGAAAAGCTTGCCCAGCTGCCGTGTACCCTGTTTTTCAACGGATTCCCTGTGAGCAACTTCACATTTAACGGAACGGGTGGCAAGGATGTTGTGATCAGGAAAGAGGTCAAATTTTACGGCAGATTCAATGTGCTCCGACTGTATGTGAAGTCAAATGGACTCGATTTGAAAGATATAGAATTCAGTTTTGAGAAGGATCTGCAGTGAGAATAAAATATACAAAGAATTAACATGAAGACGAGACGGCCGATGAATGGTTGTCTCGTTATTTTGAAATCAACAGAACTGTCATAATTCAAGCAATTCAAGCAAGATTTTGAAAAAATATTGACATAGACTGCCATAGATGGTAACCTAAATTAACTCTTTGCACTGCATATAAATCTACAGTACAAACTGAGCAGACCATTGGTGTAAGCCAAGGAGTCGGGCCATCATGGCAGTGGAATCTTTACATCCACGGGACAGTAGTTACTAATACTGAGTCGTGGGTGTTTTTTTATACTCTTTTAGACATTCTATAAAATCTCCCACATATATTTAGTGATAAGAGCTTTCTGAAATTTATTGATCACGCAGACGCGCAGTAAGGCGGTTGGTGCGTCTGTCCATGAGTAGTGGATGTGTCATGTTTTCAGCGAAAGCATGACATGCAGCACCAGTCATTCACCTGGGGTGACTATCAATAGACTGGTGTTCATTTAAGAAAGGATGGCTGATTATATGGAAAGCGCAAACAAAATAAGCACGGCGGCATCTGCCGTATCAGAGGATGAGTTTAAAAAGGTTGCAAATAAAGTATCGTTTATAACGATAGTACAGAACGTACTGCTTTCAGTATTCAAATTATTTGCGGGAATATTTGCACATTCAAATGCAATGATAAGTGATGCGATACATTCTGCATCAGACGTGTTCAGCACCATAATAGTGATAATTGGAGTAAAACTAGCGTCGAAGGAATCCGACAAGGAGCATCCTTACGGCCATGAGAGGCTTGAGTGTGTGGCGGCAATCGTGTTGTCTATAGTGCTGCTGTATACTGGTATCAAGATCGGCTCACAGGCAGTTAAGGACATAATCGGTGGCGATTACCAGAACCTGCAGAAACCAGGGATGCTGGCACTGGTTGCGGCTGTTGTATCCATTGTCACAAAGGAGATAATGTACTGGTACACAAGACACTATGCGAAGAAGATAGATTCAAGCGCACTTATGGCAGATGCATGGCATCACCGCTCAGATGCGCTGTCATCAGTCGGCGCGCTTGTCGGTATCGGTGGTGCGATGATGGGATTCCCGATTATGGATTCCGTTGCAAGTATTGTTATCTTTGTATTCATAGCTAAGGCGGCATATGATATCTTCAAGGATGCCATGGATAAGATGGTAGATCACTCCTGTGATGATGAGACAGAGAAAGAGATGAGGGATTTTGTGCTCGCACAGAAAGAAGTTCTCAGTGTTGATCTTCTCCACACAAGGATATTTGGCAACAAGATATACGTAGATGTGGAGATAGGAGTAAACGGTTCATATACATTAAGACATGCGCATGAGATAGCGGAAGAGGTCCATGGGGGCATAGAGAAGAATTTTCCAAAGGTAAAGCATGTGATGGTGCATGTAAATCCTGCGGATGCTTCATAGTAATATAAATAAAATAATAATTCAAAAGTATAAGGCGTTGACCGGTGAGGGCAACGTCTTTTGTTTTTTTAAGACCGGGAGCCTGTGGGGACGGAGGCTGTCTCTTATACACATCTGACGCTGCCGACGATAAGG
>URJU01000035.1 GCA_900548315.1 uncultured Coprococcus sp.
ATATTTACCTTTGCATACCTTGCCTTGAACGCTGCGCCAACTGTGATGTTTCCATCAAGAGCCTGCTCAAATGTGCTCTCAGTCTGATCAGCTGCATCATCTGTCCATGTGTCAAAATCATAATATTTATCAGGTGTTGCCTTATACGTGAGCATTGTCTCTTCGTCTAACTGCTCGCCACTCTTTACCTCAGTTCCATCAGCTCTTGTAACCTTCACACTTCCATGCTCTGTCTCAGTGATAGTCACTGTGTAAAGCTTAACCGCATCAACCTTGAACTGTACATTCTTTGTGACATTTTCTGCAGTTACGAGGTATGCTCCTGTCTCTGTGCCATCCTCCGCAAGTACAGGCTGTACCTTCATGATATTCTCCGAAGAAGCAGGATCTTCTCCGCCATCCGGCTGATCGTTTCCTTCACCTGAACCTTCTTCATTATCATCTGACTCGCCAAGGATTATGTCTCTTATTCTCCAGCCCTCAGCAGGTGTGATAACAACGCTTGCGTCACCGTTCTTTCTGACAACATTGTCTAATATATCGCCGTTAGTATCCTTAAATACCACATTGTCAGGAGTCTTTGTGAGCTCTGATACTGTGTATGCAACCTCAGTAGTTTCTTCTGAAGCTTCCTCGATCTTGACATTGTCCCTGCCGTAATTTCCTTCAGCAGGTATTACATATCCTTCTCTGTCAACCAGTTCTGCGCTTACCTCAATGTTGTTGGTAACATTCTCAAGAAGAATGTCATTCACAAATCCGAAGTCCTCTCCAGACTCTTCCTTAACAACATTGCCGCCTCTGATGTACTTGACTGTCCATGACTGGATCATGTAATCATCAGAAGGTGTTATGGCAAATCTCACATCCTTGCCCGAACCAATTCTCACCGAATTATTCTCAGCATTTATTGGCTTAAGTCCGCTTATATCTCCATCCTCGCCGACATAACCTGTACTAATGTTTATATTGTCATATTTCTTAACTTCATCCTCATTCTTGAATATTACATTTACAAGAAGTGATGGTGCGATATATGCATATACGGTCGTATCTGCTGTTATGTCAGTGATCTCATACTTGAGTTCCTCTGATGCAACTTCATTTCCATCAACTATCCAGTGCTCAACTGTGTTGTACTCATCCTTAGGAGTAACTGTGATCGTCAGATCCTTATGTCTCTTGAGCTTAACCTCTCCTGATACGATCTCAAGTTCCTCTCCGTCTGAAGCTGCTGTGATCTTCGCTGAGCCTGTTCCTGTTGTACCTACCTTAACTGTATACTCTGGAATCTCCACAAACTTAACATATACTGCCACATCTGAGTAGATAGTCTTCACCTCATAGGTGGTCTGCTCCAGTCCAGTGCCTTCTATAGCCTGTGTACACTCAGGATCAAGATACCAGCCCTCGATCATCTGGCCCTCTGCAGGAGCTGCTGTAAATACTACATCTCCGCCGGATACCTGACTGTCGCCACTTGTGATCTCAGCCTTCTTGTCTAGTCCATATACCGCTGTCACAGTTCCCAGAGCAGCATCATTTGCCTCAAAGGTTATAACTGATTTGAGTTCCTGCTTAGCAAAGTGAGCAACAACATCTATGTCAGATGCCACCTTGTCAACCACAAATACGTTGCTGCCAAGCTCCTCTGCTGTGTAATCCTTTGTTCCCTCTGCCGTCTTTACTGTAAATCCAGTACACTCCATGTACTGGTCAGCGTCAGCTGTGAACTTAAGCTCTCTGTCCCCTCTGATCTGTGCAGAATTGCCTTCAAGCACTTCATCTGCTGTCACGTTCTCTGCCTTTATCTGTCCACCCTCATCTGATGACCATGTTATATTATAGAACGGTCTGTCGAATACAGCTCTGACATCAGCTCTTGTATCCTTTGGAACCTTGTACGTGAATACATCATCCGTCACTTTCTGGCTTATTCCATTTACCAGCCAGTCTGCAACCTCGTAACCCTCTGCAGAAACAGCTGTAAACTCTACATCTGCTGTAGTTCCAAGCATATCTCCTGATACAAGTTTCACACCTGATCTTCTGATAACTGCACTTACCTCACCTGTGCCCTCTGTCTCCGGACCAAATGTGAGAACGTCACCGATAAGTTCAAGTCTTGCCATAACTGTGATATCCTTCATATCCTTAGTTACAGTGATCTTCAAAGTATCATTCGTCTTCTTGTCTGAGCAGAGCTTAATGTTTTCTGTCTCATTGGTGAGCTTCTTTCCATCAATTATCCACTCTTTCACATTGTATCCCATATCCGGTGTAACCTTAAAGGTGATAACCGAATCTCTGTAGATATCTGTGATCTCTGCTGTCTTATTCACCGTCTCATCACCGACTGCCTCTCCGGTCTGTACATAGGCGGAAAGATTCTTTCTTGAAACCTCTGCCTTTATAGATCCATGGGACTTACCCTTAGACGGATCTGCCGGATCCTTCTCTATCAGATCAAGTGAGTAATTAGCCTTTACTGAAGGTGTTATCTCTTTATAAGTAAATGCGACGTCCACATTCTCTGTAAATCCTTCCTCTGGGGACTTCCATGTAAATGCATACTTCTCGGTTCCATCTGCCCCCGCTGTCTCTGAGAGTATATCCTCTCCGTGTGCAGCGTCGTCTGACAATCTGTATACCTCTGCATCTCCATATGTCACAACTATGTCTGCTATCTCATAGCCCTTCTTTGTCTCTGATGCAAATGCCAAAGCGCTCTTATCCGCATATGCTATGCATGCACCGTTTGCAATATCTGCATCGCCGGACTTCGCTGTCACCTCTGTGTCATTGTCCGCAGAGAATGTGATAACCGGTTTCTTGTAGAAGTATACAAGCACTGAAGTATTATGGCTTAGTGATTCTATGGTATATGTCTGAATACCATCATCACCTGCAGCAGCGCTGACCTTCTCACCATCCACTGTCCAGTAAGCGACTTCGTAGCCATCATTTGGCTGCGCTGTGAGCAGAATCTTTGAACCCTGGAACTGTCTGTCGCCCGATCTGAGCTTGCCTGCTGTTCCGGCAAGTTCTGCCTCAACCTTTCCAGCCTTTGTATCATCAGTTTCAAAGTTTACACTATACTTATTAGGAGCTGTGTATGTGACTGTGTAATCTGCACTCTTTGTGACATTGAACACAGTCATTGACTTCAGGTCAGTTGAAACCGTTCCCATGGTATCCTCGTCGGCTGCTGTCCAGCCATTGATAAGAAGACCCGATGGAACCGTCACTGATATGGTGATATTGTCACCTCTCTGTACATTGTACTTTCCATTCTCATTCTTCTCTATCTCAACTACCTGTTCATCCCTCTTGGCTGTCACTGTAAGTTCAGCACCTGATGCAGCAGTTCTTGTTCCATCCGCACCGAGAGTTTCAAGAGCAACTGAGATATCAAAGTTATCTGCCTCTGCGAAATATGCTGTAAATGTCTTATCTTCTGAAACCTTGCTCACATCGTAGATCACATCTGTGTAGTACGATACTCCATCATCCGAGAGGATCGTTGTCTCTACTCCGTCTGCACCTGTCACTGTCCAGTGGTCAACTGCATATCCCGGCTTAGGTTCAGCTGTAAGTCTTATCGTCTGTTCTATGTGTACATTACTTCCGGATGCAAACGAGTTACCCTTTACACCATCCGTGATGTATGCCGCCGACACGATACCCTTTGTCGTATCTTCTGAAGCATAGTTCAGCTTATAATATATTGGTTCATAATCTACAACAACATTCATGTTCTTAGAAAGTTTCTGAACCTGGATCTGAACCTCGCTATATACAACACCGTCAACCGTTCCGGTCTGTGTAGCTGCATACTTCTTGCCATTTACAGTCCAGGACTTAACCTTGTAACCTGTGGCTGGCGTAGCAATAAATGTAACTATCGAATTCTCTGGAAGCTTTGTTCCATTGTCAACGATGAGTCCCTCTGAAAGCTCAGAATCTGCCTGATTATACTTAATTGATATGTCACCATGTGTATTTGCTGTTGCCGCCTTCACTACATATACATTGCCCTTCAGATCATAAACAGCATTCTTAGTCAAAATGTCATAATTCTCGCTGAGCTTTTGTATATTTGATGAATTGTTACCCTCTGAATCCTCTATGAGAATACTGTTGATCTCATATTTATCAGCCTTTGTAACTGTAGTTCCCTGAGACTGAAGTTCGTAATCAACGCCTTCCTTTGGCATGTATGCCTTATCCCATGTCTTGAGTCCTCTGACGACAGCAGGCATGCAGCTTCTGTCTGCATCATTGATACCCTTATCTGTATCCACAGCCTCTATAGACATCTCAGCCCTTGTTACCTTTATATCCTTTACATCCTTTGCAACATTGCCATTGTCATCTGTATAGGCAGCCTCAACTCTGTAGATACCTACCTTCTTCGGAGTAAACTCATTGCCGTTCAGATCGTATTCTGAAGCAGGTGCCTCGCCTGTCACTACACCCTTATCAGTGTTATAGATAGTATACTTTGCCTTATTCGACATTGATACATCCTTGGTTTCACCGTTGGCACTGTCTATCTCATTGAGTGCAAAGCTGGTGACATCACCATATTTCACGGACTTTTCAACCGCAAGTGAAACATTCTTTCTGCAGTCATATGATGTATATATGGTCATAGTATCAGACTGACTGCCGTTATATTTGTCATTTCCGTCAAATTTTGCATATACAGTATATGTTCCTTCTCCTGCTGGTTTCCATCTTGCTGTATAGCAGCCCTTCGTGGAATCATAAACTGCATCTATCTGCTGCTCAACCGGTCCGTTGATACTGAATACAACTTTCTCGCCTGCAAGCGCTGCATCCCCGGCGATAAGCCCTGCTGTGAGGATTATCGTATCTCCGTCACACAGAGTATCCTCACCCCTTACAGTCACCAGCTCTGACACTGTTCTGTCAAGACCCTTAAGTGATGAGTAATCAACCAGTGTATCATTATCCAACTTAAGTTTCATGGTGGATGTGATCCTGCAGTCATGCACATCTGTCTTTCCTGTCTCTCTGTAACAGTATATAGACTCATCCGGGTCATCTGTTCTTGTCAGCATGTAAAACTCGTATTTTGCATCTGCATCAACCCATTTTTCCGTTATGACTGTAGGTATCTCAACCTCTGTCTCAGTCTCAGTCACGACACCATCTACTGTCTTTTTCTCTGACACGGTCTCTTTGTATGTCACAGTGTCTTCAGCATAATCTTCTGCCTTCTGTTTTGTAACATCTACGGTCTTATCCTCAACACTTGCCGAGCCATCAGTGTTGCTTGTAACTATAGATATCTCCGCCTTGTAGTCCGTTTCAGTTGAACCATAAGGTGCATCCTTATCCATGTCTGAGATTCCAAATACCTTATCGCACTCTTCCATACGTTTATCAGCATCAAGTTTTACTGAATATTTGCAAGGATAGTAATTGCCATTCGAATCCGTCCAAACATAATGGCTTCCATCTGTCATCAGACTGTATCTGATCTCACCATCAGTGAACTGTACCGCCTCAGCAGAATACTGTCTTTCCTGACTGTAATTCTCTATACTTCCATTGCCTCTGACCACTGCCTCATTAGCAAGTGCTTCGTATGTCTCATCAGAGCCATTCTGGACAATAACCTTATCCATAGAGAGCTCCGCTCTGCTGTCTGCTCTATCCACCAGAAGTTCACCGGCAGGAGTGTACAGCGTAATATCATTGTAGTAGAGACGACATCTGTATTTGTTTCCACTCATCTCATTTCCTACATTTGTAAGACGAAGTACCGGGCTGCTTGCTCTCTTCATGGTCTCCCAGCCGTTGCCATCGTCCACCTGCCAGATGTATCCAACTGACTGATTCTTGCCATTCTCATCAGTATATACTGCACTGGCTCTGAATTCTGCAGTGCCGCCTGCATATGTGCTTGTATCCTTCGGGCTCTGCGTTATCTTGAAGTTCGCAGAGTTCTGAAGTGTTGTAGCACTCACCTGCTTGCTGTAGATACTTGCCTCTCCCTTTGAATCTATGGTTCTTGTTGCAAATGTATATGTTCTGTTGGAGTAAAGTCCTCCCACAACATAATCTGTCACAGTGTAAGGAACCACCGCCTTACGGTTATAATTGCCGCTTCCATCCACCAGATATATCTCGTAGTATGCCGCATCAGACGAAGGATCCCATGTGAGTTCCACACTGTCCTTTGTAACATCAACTATCGAAAGATTCTGTGGGGCATATGGCGGTCTTACCACATTCTTTACATCGTATCCAACTATCCACACTGGTTTGTTGCTGCCATTCAAGTCATGTCTGTTGACTCTTAACTGCCAATCAAATAAATAGTTGCTGCAATCCTCTGGCAGATTGTCAACCGTACCACTGTATGTAGTACCCTTACTGTTGCTCCAGGAATGTCCATAACCCGCATGGGTACTCGATGTTACTCCTGCCGTTGCCTTGTTGCCGAGGAAACCGGCACCGCCGCCAACCTTGAGATTGATCTCTACAAATACCTCTATGCTATGTGAATTCGTTGTAGTTGTCGAGATTGTCTGTGTCTGATCAGCACCCGAGCTTGCCACAACTGATGAATAACTTGAGTCTCCTCCGCCGTTATTCACATATTCCTGCTTGCCTCCCAGGCTATTCCTGTATGATGCCGGATCTCCCGGGGTGTTCTTAAGTACCGTTCCCCTGATCGGATTTAATCCTTTAGTTTTGTTCGCTATAATGTCATACGTATCAACGTCTATCACAGATGTTGATGGTCCGAGGGATACCGGCATGATAATCGTATCCCACGAATTGGTCTGTGGAACATACATATCATACATATAATACATATACTTTTGACAGTACACCACAACATGATCCGAGCCGCCGCCGGCAGCATTGTAGCTTATCTCATACTCGGTTTCTTTTTCCTTTGAATATTCATAGCTGGCGCCAGCAGACACCTCGCTCTCAAAATCTGCACTTCCAAACAGCTGAACCTCAGTCTCTACATACACACCGACAGACTGTGATATATTGCCTGAGTTTGACTCAGAGCTTCCTGTTGATGTTGAATATGAAGTTCCACCATTGTTTATATACTCATAACTCTCCTGTACATCTGAGAAATATGGACTCGCCTGAAGTACTGCATACACCTCCGGATCGGAGTACATTACACTCTTACTGTTGAATCTGAGTTTTACCGCATCGTTGTCGATATCAGGCAGGCAGAGTGAAACAAATGTTCCATAATTATCATTTCTGGAATTTGACTCTGCTATTACACCCTCCTGGGAGCTGTACGCCTCTCCATTAAAAAGAGCAAAAGCGCAGATATCCATCCAATAATAATCATCGCCTGAATTGGTCTTTGCATCTCTGTGCGTTCCAACCACAGCAACAAAACTTTCCCTGTATCCGTTTCTTGCCGGATTTGCATCCACGCATCCAACTCTGACATCTCCTATCCAGATCTGTTCCTTTTTAGTTCCCTTGCTCTTTGACCTAACCTGATCTTTGCACACACTCAGGCTTCCTATCTCTGAGTCAAGACCAGAACCCACGACAAAGCTGTATACCTCGCCGCCAAAGAGAACGCTGTCATTCTTGTTTCCTCCAGTCATGCCATCAAGGTCTGCACACGCAAGAGCAAGCGGAGCATGTATAGGTCTCTGATGTCCATCTCTGGCATTACTGTATGAATCCGCTATCATCAGGCTCTTCCTGCCAAGGTCCTTTGTCTGATAGTCCGAAATTCTGTATTTATTTGTCTCCGGATCTTTATATATGTATCTGTATGCCGCAGTTCTATATGTATCCGTGTTCGCATTGGAGTTGGCACAGTTGCTCTGGTATCCTCCCGCTATGAGAACTGTTGCTGTCACACTGCTGTTCTGTAATGTAAACTGTCCAAACGCACAGTTTGCTGAAACCATAGCTTTTCCGTCACCGCTTGACAATGATATGCTGTCAAGCCCATCTATAGGCTCCAAAGCCCTTTCCTGCCTGTCATAGCTGTAAACTGACAAACTTGCAGCAGACGAAACATTGCTGTGCTCAGTCGGGGCAGATACAGCAACAGCAACATCAGATGTTCCATCCCTCTCAAAATCACCGCCTGCTATAGTCACAACCGGTGTGCGCCTTAAAATGTGTTTCCAGTCACTGCTATTTTGGAAATACGATGCCGGACCACAATTAAGCCTAAGTACCTGTGTTTTTGAAAAATATCCACTTCCGGATCCCATATACACATCGACAAGTGCATATCTGTTTCCGGCACTGTCATCTTCGTATGCCCCACAGTATACAAGGAGATCATCCAAGCCATCGCCGTCCACATCCGCTTTCTCAATCTCAAAAAGCGCATCCATGTCCTGAGCATACACTCTGGTAAAATACGAAAGTCTGTCTCCGCCATATACATTGTTGGCTGTGAGTGTAGGGCTTAACCTTCTCAGCACACTTCTTTGCCCATTTGATGACACTTTCATGATGGCAACCTCTATCTTGCCATGAAGTGTCTTGCCGCCAAACGTGCATGTGTCATTATATCCATATGCGCGGAGTTCAGCTATATAATTTTCCTTATTGCCACCACCGTCAAATGAAACACTGGTTGCGTAGATTCCGGAAAATCCTGCACTGCTATTGCTCAGCGAGTTCCCTCTGTTGCTGCTGAGCTTGCTTCCTATGGTTCCGCCTTTCTTACCCTTTATTTCAGGGCTTATTCCGTAATAATCATAGGCTCCGTCCAGATTTCCCCAGTCGTCATTGATGTCGGATTTTCTGTCAAAGACCTCACTCCTATCCTGCCACCTGTCAAATCCGTCACGGACTGCATACTTGTTGCCTTTCCTGCCGTTTGCCTCAACATATATCTCATTTCCCGTGACCAGGCTTGTAACTCCTGTCTCACTATAAGGAACCGCCGCCTCTGACTCATCAACCGTGAGATTCAGATTCAGATCCTTATATGTCGTGCTGTCGATCTCTCTCTGTTTTACCTGACTGCCAGTGTTCCCGGAATCGTCATCAGCCGCATAAGCTTTAACACCGGGGGCAAATCCGGACAGAAGAGACAACGTCATACTCGCCGCAAGGGCGAAACTTAGTACCCTCTTTCTCATCAAACGTCCCCTTTCTTTAATCATTGTCGGGAAAATACCAGATGACTTCAAAGCCCCTAAACTATCTATAATTTACGGGTTTCAAAGTCATCTGCGCAGTTTTGCCCTTGTTGTTTGTTGTTCCTTTCAATTATAAATTATCATTTTTTTCATGTACACTAACCAAACGGATAGTAATAAACTGCATTTTCATGTTTTTGCCTGATTTTATATCTTTATATATAAAAAAAGAGGAATGAATGCCATTATGACTATCCATTCCTCTTTTTTCAATATAATTATAACTAGTTAATACAGCCGATTTTTACACAACATTATATTACTACTCCACCGACTTAAGCGATTCCGCCATATTTATCTTATCAAGCTTGACTGACATAACTCTGTTAACAAGAAAATTGAACACAAATGTCAGAACGATACTGTACACATAGCTCATCGGCGCTATATATGTATCAAATGCGACCATATCCACCTTGATCTGTCCTATGACAAATGCATGCAAAAACACTCCAAGCACAAGTCCCACAGCGATTCCAAATGTCGTCAGGACTCTGTTCTCCCTGAATACATAAGCTGAAGTCTCGTTTTTGAAAAATCCCAGAACCTTTATGGTTGCTATCTCCCTGATTCGCTCTGTGATATTGATATTTGTCAGGTTGTAGAGGACGATAAATGCAAGCGCACCAGCCGAGAGTATGACTACAATTACTATATAATTCAGACTCTCCATCATCTTGGATATCCTGTTCTTCATATCATTGTTGATAGTCACTGACGCTGTTGCTGCATCACCCATAAGATCAGCAGATATCTCGTGCGAATCTGCGCCTTCCTTAAGATTGAAGTACACCGATTTGTACTGAGGTGCTTCCCCCATCTGATCCTCATATGTTTCAGGTGATATATACACATAGTTGTATACATGATTCCTGAATATGCCTGATACGGAGACTCTTATCTCTTTCATCTCGCTGTCTCTGACCGTTATTACATCGCCTGTTTTGAGGTCGTACTGTTCTGCCAGCGCAGTATTGATCACAGCTTCCCCTTTGCCCGGATATTCTATCTTCGCGCCATCTTTATCCGCCAACTTCATATACCTGTCAACGTGCTCAGGTTCTTCCATGATGACCATGTTCACGGACTTTACGCCACCATCATGAACCAGATCCCAGGTAGATTCACTGACGAGATCATAACAGGAGGTATCCTCCTCCAGCAGGTCTTTCAGACTACGGAAACGTTCATCTTCTTCTCCATCACCCGCAATCGATGTATTCAGCGTTATCACTCCATCTCCGACCTGTATCTCCCCATATTGATTGTCCGCAAATCCGCTTATGGAATCATTTATTCCAAAGCCTGTGAGCAGCAGCGCGGTACAGCCGCTTATTCCTATTATCATCATGAAAAATCGTTTCTTATATCTGAATACATTTCTGACACTTACCTTCCTCAGAAATTTCAGTCTCTTCCATATAAATGGGATATGCTCAAGGAACACCCTCTTGCCTGGTTTCGGAGCCTTAGGCCTCATAAGACTTGCCGCAGTCTCGGAAAGCTCGTATCTGCAGGAAAACCAGGTTGTGCCAACAGTACACAGAAGTGAGGCTGCCAGCACTCCAATAACCAGCATCCAGTCTGTGGTTCTCTCAAGCGGCAAATGTATATACATCATATTATATGCATACCAGATAACCTCCGGAAATACATATGTACCTATAAGATATCCACCTGCACATCCTACTACAGCTGCAGTTCCCGAATAGATCATATATTTTCCCATGATAGCCGCCTTGCCATAGCCGAGAGCCTTCAGCATGCCTATCATAGAGCGCTGTTCCTCAACCATTCTGTTCATGGTAGTCATACACACGAGCACGGCAACCAATATGAAGAATACCGGAAATACCTTTGCAACTCCATTTACTATATCTGAATCGCTCTCAAAGCAGACATATCCGATATTCGTCTCCCTGCCTAGTATGTAATAGTTCACACCATCTGCATCATCCAGCGTTATGTCCTTCACCATATCCTCCGTCATACCCTTTGCCATGAGGATATCCTTATATCTGTCCAGTACACTGGCCTTACATATTGACTCCCATTCGTCTTTCCTGTCGTCTATATAGTCTTCATACTCATCGGCATACATATCAAACTTTCTGTCAAATTTCACATACACATCGGTGTAGCATTCGCTGTCAAATGCTTCAGGGCTGACATATACAAAGCCCGCGATCTTACCGTTTCCAAGGGTTGTGGTGCCTCTTTCAAAATTAATATAAAGTGGGGAGTTGACAGTTCCGACAACGGTGAACTTCTTCACCTTCAGGATATCCTGTGTACTGCTGTCCTCACCTTCTGCAGCATCGTCATCTGCCACCTCCATGACATCACCTATCTTTATACTGTCCATCTTGGCATCTACAACACATTCATCTTCCTTTTCCGGCATGCGTCCGTCCACAAGACTCAGTTTGTTGATGTTTTCCGGAACTGACATAGTCTTCAACACCCTGTCATTTTCGCCCTGGTTCTCGTATAGGACGTCCAGGCTGTAACCGCCCTCTGCGTACAGCACATCCTTCTCCCCGGCAAATGAATCCACGTCATCATCCGTGTATCCCAGAGTTGACAGAAGATGCAGATCAAAGAAATTTCCCTCGTCAAGGAATTTTGATATGGTATTCATCATATCCGGCTTCGTCATCTTGAGACCCGAGAAGAATCCCACGCCCAGTGCTATGATCGCCATGATGGCTGCAAATCTTCCAAATGTATTTTTTATCTCACGAAATGTCGTGCGTCTCATCATTGATTTCATAGGCCACCTACCATTCCAGATCTTCAACGTTCCTGATGTTATCATTCATAACCACTTTCTCCACAGTTCCGCTCTTAACCGTGATGACTCTGTCCGCCATGGCTGTGAGTGCCTGGTTATGCGTTATGACTATAACTGTCGTTCCCGTATTTCTGCATGTATCCTGAAGGAGCTTCAACACAGCCTTGCCCGTGTTGTAGTCAAGCGCGCCCGTCGGCTCATCGCAGAGCAGGAGTTTCGGATTCTTCGCCAGCGCCCTCGCTATGGCAACCCTCTGCTGCTCACCACCGGAGAGCTGTGCCGGGAAGTTCGCCATACGGTCCTCAAGTCCCACCTGTTTAAGAACCGTTGCAGCATCCAGCGGCTCCTTGCAGATCTGGGCTGCAAGCTCCACGTTCTCAAGCGCTGTGAGGTTCTGTACCAGATTGTAGAACTGGAACACGAATCCCACATCATACCTTCTGTATGCCGTGAGCTGTCTCTTATTCAGAGTTGATATCTCTCTGCCATCCAGCTTCACACTGCCGCTTGTCAGAGTGTCCATACCGCCGAGTATATTCAAGATAGTGGTCTTGCCCGCACCGGAGGCTCCGACTATGACACAAAACTCGCCCTTTTCTATCTCGAAATTCACATCGCGGAGAGCATTGATCTCCACCTCCCCTGTCTTATATACCTTTTTTACATCACGAAATTCTACGTAGCTCATACTGCACCATCCTTTCACACATTTGCCACTTTTTATCATAATAACATTGATACTTTTTTCATTTCAAGTCACTCCACAAAAAAATCCCCCATACCTGCCTTTCGCAGATACGGGGGACTTTCATCTCATATCACTACTTATGCTTTTTTGACTTTGGTGTAGCTGGTTCTTCAGCTGCTGCAGCGTTATGATTTGCTGTCGCATATACCTTCTGAACTGCTTTCTTTTTCTTCAATGGATGCTTTGGGTTTTTATCCATTTTGAACACTTCCTTTCTGTTTTCCTAAAATGTTATATAACAGAAATCTGCAGTGCATATACCGAACGGTCATTTGCACCACCGGTTGTGCTATCCTTTTCTTATCTTTGACTATGTTATAGTCCTCTTTATTAGCAATGTCAAGAGATGAGTGCTAGTTATTTTGTGAAGAATTTGTGAAACCGTCTATGTCAATATCAGGTCAGCTCTTCTAAGCGGGAACAGGGACGGAGGGGTCAAGCCCCTCCGTCCCCATTTATTTTGCGAAATATAACTACCTTTGGGAAATTCCTCGTTTTTCAACATTTTTATTTATGCCTGTTATGAACTTTTTAAGCATTACAAACACAAAAGTTGCCGCTAAAACAATGGCACATCTTGCTGCTACAATCAGCAATCCTCCCTTTGTAGATGGAAACTGGAAATATTGCAGCATAAATGTCTTAATATGTGCCATAACTTTCTGATCTAGCGAATGAAACATAAAAATATACAGAGAATTATTGCCACACCATTTCAGAAAACTATTTACAATCTTTACATGTTCAATACCCTGGGCAAGTTTAACAATCCAATAAGTTCCACACACAGCTCCAACCATTGAAAAGATTCCATAATAGACATTTGCATTGGATCTCACCATACCATAATTTATTGCAATAATCCATATAACAAGACATACAATCGGAATACTTATAAATCCTTTTCCAATTTTTGTCTCAAAAATCTCTGCTTTCCTTATTACTTGTCCTATGTACATAAATACCATAACTCCCATAGCCTGAGAAATTCCAAATGGCAGCCATACATAATCACTAAACTGAATTCCCATAACTGAAACTAACAATGTGAGCATCCACATCGGAACTTTATACTTCTTTGATATATCATTCAAGAAATGATACATAAGTTGAGCAGAAAACATGGTCAACATAAACCACTGCATTCCTATTTTTCCTACATGCAACATACATGCATCCGCACGCATCTTTGACGGATTTCCATATAGACACAAAAGCATATATTTTCCCAAAAGTGTCCAACTAAAATCTCTGGACATCAACATATATAGGAATCTAACTACTGATACTACTACGTACGGAACTAAAAGTTGTTTTGCCTTAACCTTTATTAACTGTCCTGTTGATCTGCGTTCTTCTTTCATACACCATCCTGACAGAATAAAGAACAAGGGCATATGGAATGAAAAAATTATTTTGCTTAATATCCTTATATCGGTAAGCTGTGCTGTGTGTCCAATAATCACACACAAAATAGCTAAGCCTTTAGCTATATCAATATACGAAACTCTTTTTTTATTATTCATGAGATTCCTCCTCCACTGGCTTTGTCAGCTGTCTGCCGTCAAATGCTTTTATAACCGCCTCCCCCGGAATCTTATTGCATCTTGCATATTCGACCATGACCACCATCTCTATGGCATGTATCGCCTGATCGTCCAATTGATTACGAATATCCTTATTTTCTATAGTAATAAACGAAGACAATGGTCTGCCTATACTATCTGACCTCGAGCCATTACAAATTCTCTCTGGAAATAACCCCTCATTTCTGAGCATTTCATGTGTCTGTTCATTGTTGTCAAACACAAGCACAAGCGACAAATATACACTCCACGACATCTTCCTGCGTTTTGTTTCCATCGATGAATATGTCTGTCTGGAGATTCCAACTATATTACTAAGTTCTTCCTGTGACATGCCAAGCTTTATACGGAGCACAGGAAGTTCATCAACAAATCTGGATATAAGTTCTTGTTTTTCGCTCTCACTCATCC
>URJU01000036.1 GCA_900548315.1 uncultured Coprococcus sp.
TTCCTAGCCAGGACATATTCAGAAGAATATGATCAGGCAGATCCTGGTGAGCGCACAAAGTTTCAGAATCAAGTGGCAAGGGAGCTTTCTTATTTGGAAGATCCGCTGGAACGCAACAATTATGTCGATGCGATAGCTCGAGCCTATATCATAGACAGAGAGGCGCTTGCGAAAAAAGTTCATGATTATGGAGTTTCTGGAACCCCGAAACCGGATGTGGTGGAGAGGGAAGAAAGGCGCCTTGAGGAACAGAGACAGGGAAATGGAAATCCTGATGGCGTTATCGGATATGGCACAGCCACAACAGGTGAAAGTGGTGCATCACAGTCAGGAAAGCAGAGTGGAGACGGCGGAGACAATAAGACCGCAAGACTGCTCCTCACATGGCTGGTCAATGAGCCATCACTCTTTGAAAAACTCGACGGAGTGATAACGGAGAAAGATTTTGCTCCGGGCGTGTTCAGGACTGTGGCAGAAAAGCTGTTTTCACAGTATAGGCAGCAGCGCAAGGTGGAACCAGCTGTTGTTGTCAATACATTCCAGGATGTGGAGGAACAGAGACTTGTGGCCGGGATGCTCCAGACAGACCTGTCTATAGACATGACGGAGGAGGAGATAAGCGGAGCGATAACTGATGTGGTGAGAAAGATAAAACTTGCCAGCATCAAAAAGCAGCTGGAGAGTGAAAATGATATCGCGAAGGTTCAGCAGCTCATAAAAGACAGAAAAAAAATGGAAAAATTCAGAGTAACGATCTGATAGATTTCATAAAAGGACTCAGATGTGAACTGCGGTCCTGGAGAGACATGCAGAGCGCGTAGTATGCGTCTGCTCAAATACATTATGTGGAGGAAGAATATGAGTACCAACAAGAGCAATACCACAGTTGATGTGGTAAACACAAATGATAATGATATGATAAAGGTCAGTGAGGATGATGCCGTCAACGCAAAATTCAATGTGAAACTTGAGGAGCTTCTTGCGATTGCACACAGCAAGAAAAATGTAATAGAGGACACAGAGCTCATAAAGCATTTCAATGATCTTAAAGAGGTTGCACTTGATCTTGACACTATGCAGAAGATATTTAATTTCCTTGAGAAGAATGGCGTTGATATTCTTCAGATCACAGATGCTGATGAGGAGGAGTCTGCACTTGATGAGGATGTCATTGCTGAGGGCGAGGATGTAGAGAAGATAGATTTTACGGATACCGGAGATATATCAAGCACTACACAGGATCCTGTCAAGATGTATCTTAAGGATATAGGAAAGGTTCCACTGCTCAGTGCTGAGGAGGAGATTGAGCTTGCCAAGAGAATGGAGGCAGGCGATGAGATGGCAAAGAAGAAACTTGCAGAGTCGAATTTGCGTCTTGTTGTAAGTATAGCTAAAAGATATGTCGGAAGAGGCATGCTTTTCCTTGACCTCATACAGGAGGGAAATCTTGGACTGTTAAAGGCTGTTGAGAAGTTTGATTATAGAAAGGGATACAAGTTCTCCACATATGCTACATGGTGGATAAGACAGGCTATCACAAGAGCTATCGCAGATCAGGCGAGAACGATTCGTATCCCTGTTCATATGGTTGAGACCATCAACAAGGTGACAAGAGTCAGCAGAGATCTTCTGCAGAAACTTGGCAGAGAGCCACTTCCGGAGGAAGTAGGCGAGGTTATGGGACTTCCAAAGGAGAGGGTACAGGAGATAATGAAGATAGCCCAGGAGCCTGTATCACTCGAGACACCTATTGGTGAGGAGGAGGACAGCCATCTTGGAGATTTTATTCAGGATGAGAGTATTCCAACCCCAGTTGAGGCTACGAACCAGACACTTCTCCACGAACAGCTCGATGATGTCGTGAGTACACTCACAGAGAGAGAGCAGAGAGTAATAAAGCTTAGATTTGGCTGGGATGACGGAAGACCTAGAACTCTAGAGGAGGTTGGAAAGGAATTCAACGTAACCAGAGAGCGTATCCGTCAGATAGAGGCAAAGGCACTCAGAAAACTCAGACATCCAAATAGAAGTCGAAAGCTCAAGGATTTCCTTTACAATTAATTAACGCAGAACGAAATGGAGAAGAGTGCCTGCTTACTGATCAGTAGCGAGCATGAAATATATAAATGAAAGATATAGAATTGTCACTTAGAATGAAGGCTGTTGCTGACATGGTCATACCGGGCAGCAGAGTGTGCGACATAGGATGTGATCACGCATTTGTGTCTATATATCTGGTGGCAAATGGCATTGCGGACCGGGTCATAGCATCAGATGTTAGAACCGGTCCGTGTGCTATAGCCAGAGATAACATAAGCCGGTGGGGGATGAGCGACAGGATAGATCTGAGACTGGGAGACGGACTAGGAACGGTGGATCCCGGGGAGGCAGACTCGGTAATAATCGCAGGTATGGGAGGAATGCTCATAACCGATATTCTTGAGGCTGGAAAGGCTGTCGTAGAACGTGCTGGTCAGCTGGTTTTGCAGCCCCAGTCGGAACTAGAACATGTGAGAAGGTATATATATGAAAACGGATGGAATATTTCAGACGAAAAAATGCTGGTAGATGCAGGCAAATATTATGTGGTCATGAATGTAGATGTGAGTAAAAATAAAGACTCTGAAATTTTTGTCGGTGCAGAAAAAGATGAATCTGGTCATAATCAGGATATGCAGGAAATATACTTCAAGTATGGATATCACCTTTTGAACAGTCACAGTACGGTTTTGAGGGCTTATCTTGAGAGCCGGAGAAATACAGTGAAAGAAATTCTGGCAGGACTTGAAAAGTCGGAGACGGACAATGCTAAGATCAGATGTCTTGAACTGAGACATGAACTTGACTGTATAGACCGGGCACTTGAGATCTTATGACATATAGGAGTTGATAGTTGATATGGGCAATGAAGAAAAGAGTGTTACATCCCTGAAAGAGACTGCAAAGGAGTGGGCGCGTAAAGTTGGAATTGATTCTGTGGATAAGCTGAATACTATGATAGATTCGGGACGCAGTATGGAGCTTGTGCTTGTGTGTGAGGCTATGCAGAGCAACAGTATTTATGATATAGCGAGAAGAATTCTGGCGGAGCGCAGGAAGATAGTGCTTATCTCCGGCCCGAGTTCGGCTGGCAAGACAACGTTGTCACACAGACTGGGTATACAGCTTATGGCTATGGGGCTTAAGCCACATGCCATAGCAGCGGATAATTATTTTGTAAACAGGCAGGACAATCCGAAGGATGAGAATGGCAACTATGATTTTGAGTGTATAGAGGCGATGGATCTAGAGAAATTGAATAATGACATGTGCAGACTGCTTTCCGGTGAAAGGATAGAAATGCCAGTGTTCAATTTCAAGACGGGGCGGAGAGAGTATCATGGTAATTATCTCCGGATAGAAGAGTCGGATGTCATTATCATGGAGGGAATCCACTCTCTAAATCCAGCAATGACTTATAAATTGGAAGAATCAGATAAGTATAAGATATATATAAGTCCTCTCAATCAGTTGTATATTGACGACAAGGATGGTCAGCGTGTAAAGGTATCCACGATGGACAGCAGACTGCTAAGAAGGATGGTCAGGGATTACAGAACCCGTGGAAATGATGTGGAAAATACACTCTCAATGTGGAAGTCAGTGAGAAATGGAGAAGAGAAATATATTTTTCCATATGAGAGCGAGGCGGATGTGATGTTTAATTCTGGATTGTTGTATGAGTATACTGCGGTTGGAAAGGCGGCAAAGCCGCTTCTCCAGGCTGTTGGACAGGAGTCAAAATACTATGAAGAAGTTCAGAGACTCCTGAAATTTGTGAATATGTTCAGAGATATAGATGAGGGATGTATTCCGGCAAATTCCATACTCAGAGAGTTTATAGGCGGAGGCTGCTTTGACATATGATGCTGCCTTGGATCTGAATGTATATGGTGCATTCGGATATTGAGAGAAAAAAAAACGGAGATGACATATCAAAGTGTTGATTGTCATCTCCGTTTTTGATGTTCAGATATAATGAGTTGGACTGTAAGCCGGGTTATGTCGAGAGTGATCATCTATCTAGGAGTTATGTTGCCATAAAACTCAAGCGACCTACCTGGAATGCAGCGGGCAACTGTATCATTCCACAGGTTCCACTCGGGAACCATATTTGGTCTTGCTTCGGATGGGGTTTACAGAGCCTGCTATGTTACCACAGCAGCGGTGAGCTCTTACCTCGCCTTTCCACCCTTACCATATCTGAATAGATACCGGATATGGCGGTTTATTTCTGTTGCACTGGCCTGGGAGTCGCCTCCACCGGACGTTATCCGGCATCCTGCCCTGTGAAGCCCGGACTTTCCTCACCTGCATAAATGCAGCCGCGATCACTTATCCAACTCATATAATCTTATAGCAGAACATTTGAAAAAAGTAAAGCCCCAAATGTGTCATATTACAAAGTACAGGGAACAATACGGTATATGTACGATCGGGATGCGTCGAAACAATGTAGTTTTAAATACTACTTAATGCAGTTAGGAATGCTTGATGTTGGATGTGAATCGTGATACAATACGTATATCATAATACAGAAATTGATATTTGGAAACTTATATTTGTTTGACTGCGCTTGGCGCGGGTGTTGGAAAGGATTAATAGATTATGGAAGATTTATATTTAACTAATAAGGACTATGTGAAGATAAAGAATATGAACCTCGTGAGCTATGGCGGCAATCAGACCTGGTCTAATTCCAAAAGGATGCAGAAAGTCGGCTGCGGGGTTGTAGCAATGGCAGATCTGACAATTTATCTTGCAGAACAGAATCCGAATATGATGACGGATGCCATAAGAAAGATAAACAAGCCAAAGGGACTTTACAACAAGCACGATTATCTTGAGTATGTGAAGTTTTTCTACGTCCATTATGTCATTCTGCTTATGCATAAGGGAATGTTGGGGATTGCGCTGAAACACACAATGAACAGATACTTTATGCTGAACGATATAGGTCTGAAGGCGAAGTGGAAAATGATGCAGTCGGATGAGGCGATGATGAAGGATATAAAGCACCTTATTCGAAAGAATAAGCCGGTTATACTTGCTATAGGTCCGAATAGATATAATCCGTTTGGTAAAAAGGGTATACGGATGTATGTTGAGAAGGATGGAAGTCTAAAGACATCAATACGTCAGGATGTCCATTCCCATTATGTTACTGTTACAGGCATAAAAAATTTTAAGGGAAGGGAATATCTTGTTGTATCTTCCTGGGGAAAGAAGTATTATATAGATTATAAAGAGTACAGGGATTACGTGAATAACGTTGGTGATAAATTCACAAGCGGTATCCTGTACATCCAGGGCTTGATATAAAGTAAGCATGATATAAGGAGGGTACAATGGACGCAATCGAATGCATTAAGACAAGAAGAAGTGTAAGAAAGTTTACAGATGAGAAGGTGCCAGTTGATGTCGTGAAAGACATTGTTGAACTTGCATCCTACTCCCCATCATGGAAGAATACACAGGTTATCAGATATATTCTCGTTGAGGACGAGGCGGTGATTGCGAAGATCGCGGCTGAGGGAGTTATGGATTTTGCGCTGAACCAGAAGACGGTCAGCAGATCAAAGCAGCTCATGGTCATCACAAAGAAGGATGGCATATGTGGATATGAGAAAAACGGAGAGGCGAGCACGAGCAAAGGAAGTGGCTGGGAAATGTTCGATGCAGGAATCGCGACACAGACATTCTGTCTTGCAGCCCACGCAAAAGGTGTAGGAACAGTTATACTTGGTATATTTGATGATGCCAAGGTTGGAGAGATAGTCGGAATTCCGGAAGGCCAGACTGTAGCCGCGGTAGTAGCCATGGGATATCCTGCTTTTGCACCGGATATGCCGCCTAGAAAGTCGGTTGACGATTTGTTTACCATGAGATAGTATATCAGATTTTACAATATAATACATAAGTATGAATTGATGTAAGCTGCACTTTAGTATACACTAAGTGCAGCTTTTTCTTTGTAATATAAGGAGGCACAACATGACATATAAGATCTCATCAAAGGCAGATGTTCTTAAGAGTCTTTATGGAAGACTGAAATTTTCAAAAATTGAAAAAATGAAGATTGTGACCGGTGAAGAGATATTGGATGATCCGTATAAGATTGCCGATGAAATATACAGGGCATTTGCTGGTCAAATGATAGTCGTACGGAGTTCATCATCCAACGAGGATGGAATGAATACGTCAAATGCCGGTCATTATGAGAGCATACTTGGTGTGGATTCTCAGAATACGGAATCGGTCGTTGACGCTCTGAGAAATGTGTTGGGATCATACACATGCGATATAAAAGATGTGTCAAACGAGCAGGTTCTGGTTCAGAAACAGGTGGATGATATAAGCTACAGCGGAGTTATATTTTCCAGGGAATTAAAAAAGAACGGCCCATACTATGCTATAACGTATGATGAGGATTCCACAGATGCCGTAACTAGCGGCAGGGGAGGGAAAAATGTGTATGTGCTTAGAAATGCAGAGATATCAGAACTCCCAAAACACTGGGGTGCGCTGATATCTGCTATGCGGGAACTTGAGACCATATTTCCAGATTATCCTCTTGATGTGGAATTTGCCATAGACGCACAGAACCTAGTGACAGTCTTTCAGGTCAGACCTCTTGCGGCAAGCATTAAGGCAGAAAAAAGCAGGGTGTCTGATGAGGATATTTTTGAAATGGCAGATGAGGCTGCCCGGGAGTATGGAAGGATAGGAGATATGCTGGGAGAAAAAAATACTATCCTTTCTGATATGGCATTTTGGAATCCGGCAGAGATGATAGGTGAAAATCCTCATCCGTTGGATTATTCACTGTATAGGGAAATAATAACATCTTCTGCGTGGAACCAGGGGCTTAGCTATATCGGCTACAAGGAAGTCGATGGGGATCTCATGTACAAACTCGGAAATAAGCCATATATATCATTAAAGAAGTCCTTCCTTGGGCTTATGCCGGATGATGTGGATGCCAGGATCGAGAAGAAATTATTGGGATATTACAACCGAAAACTGACGGCGGATCCGACAGCCCATGACAAGATAGAATTTGAGATAGCATTTTCAGAGTATGATTTTGCAACGGAGGACAAGCTGCAGGAATTAAAGGGAGAGGGATTTACCAGAGAGGAGATAGCGGATCTGTCGGACTCGCTGTTCAATCTCACAAATAACGCAATATGTAATTTTGGAAGAAACAGGATGAAGGATCTCAGAGCACTCAATGGACTAAGGGTGCACCGTGAAAATACTAGGAGCAACTGGCTCATGGCAGACAATGATGTAATAACGCTGCTGCAGTATTTTGTACAGCTTATAGAGAGTATAAAGCATTACGGAACACCGAAGTTTGCAAGACAGGCAAGACTTGCGTTTATATCAAAGGCGATAAGTCGTTCGCTCGTGTACAGGGGGGTGTTCACCGACAAGGAAATAGACGATTTTATGATGTCAATCTATACAGTTGCATCAGAGTACGACTCGGACTTCCAGGATCTGGTTGATGGGCAGATAACTAGGGTGACATTTGATGAAAAGTATGGGCATCTGAGATCGGGTACATATGATATAACATGTGACACATATGCGCACAGAGAATTTGATCTGTCAAAGGGCAGTGCTGCAGCTAGAAAGCAGAGACAGACAATAGAGCAGCTCAAACACACATCTCTAGATATGGTGAAGATGATGGATGCCCTTGAGGATATAGGATTCTATGTGAATCTTAAGGAGTTCGTTGATTTCCTTCGTGATTCCATGGAAGAACGGGAGTATTTCAAGTTTGAATTCACCAAGACACTCAGTCTTGCAATGGATATACTTATAGATATAGGAGACAAGCTGGGCATATCAAAGGAAGATATGGCTTATCTTGAGGTACCGGATATTCAGCTTGCGGTCAGGAGTTCAGCTGGAGAGATAAAGGAAAAGTGGCTAAGGATAATAGACAGGAATAGGTGGATGTTCGAGCGCAATTCCATGCTGATACTACCTGATGTGGTCTATAATCCGGGGGGACTGAAGTGTATAGAGGTATGGGAGGCGAGACCCAATTTTATCACATCCGAGTGTGTGACTGGGGATGTGATACTTCTCGAAAACTATGAGAATGAAGACCATGAGGACATCGCTGATGTCAGGGACAAGATAGTTGTATTGCCAAAGGCTGACCCTGGATACGACTGGATATTTGCAAAGGGCATAAAAGGATTCATAACAAAATATGGAGGGGCGGCATCACATATGGCGATACGATGTGCGGAGTTCAAGATTCCGGCAGCCATAGGATGCGGCGATTGTATATACAGTTTTGTCGAAAGACAAGTGAGGGTAACACTCGACTGCGCAAATGGAAAGATCATGAAAGGAGAATGACATATGCTGCGCGCACTTATTACACAGAGAGAAGGACATAACATGTATGGCAAATCCACGGATGTTCTGGAGGCTGCATATGTTGAATTCTATGAGAGTATGGGGATAAGGCTTTTGCCTGTGTCCAATTTTACAAAGGATTTTGATGCCGTGGTTGAGCAGCAGTTCGACCTGCTCATAGTTACTGGGGGTGGAACACTGCACCCTAGGCATTACATAGAGCCCCACAACGCGGAGCTGCAGCCGAGACGTGATGCAATGGAGGAACAGCTCATAATGTATTGCGTACACAACAGCATACCGGTTATAGGCGTTTGCCGTGGTATGCAGCATATAAATGCGTTGTTTGGGGGAAAAATATGTTACTCTGCGAGGTTTAAAGTTCCGAGACCGAGGGGGATAGATCACATGGCACGCATAGTGAACACAGACAGGTATGTGAAGGTCAATAATTTTCATAGTGATTGCGTATATCTGGAGAATCTGTCAACGATGTTTTATCCCATAGTTATCGATGAGGAAAATGAATCAGTGGAGGCGTTCGTGTCTCCTGCCATGAGCATACTGGCGTTTCAGTGGCATCCTGAGCGCATTTTTGAGAGCGAGGATGGCAGACTCTTTTCGAGACATCTCATACAAGATTTTCTTGGAATTCCAAGGGATGATGTGAAATTAGATATTGACTGACAGAAAGTGAGCAATGTTAAGAAATAAATCAGGGGCATTTGTTGAAATGAACCATGAAAGATGCTAGAATAAACTAGTGTATATCTATATGATAAACGGATTATTTATAAAGGCACTATTGCGGAGGCACTATTATGGAGAACGGAAAAGCTAAGCAGCTGCTTGACAGGATACAGGATCTGGTCGGCGATGGTCAGAATGTTCCATTTGCGGCTGGTAAGGTTTTGGTCAATAAAGAAGAAGTCCTTGAAATTGTAGAAGAACTCAAGACAACTATAGATTTGGAACTTAAGGCATATCATGAGATAACGGACAAGAGGAGTAAGATCATAAAGGAGGCAGAGCAAGAGGCTGATGAGATTATCGCCGAGGCAGAGGAGGCCGCATCGAGGATCAGACTCAGCAAGCCGAGCCCGCTGTATGTTGACAGAAAAGTCAAAAGCCTGGGTAAACAGGACAGACAGGCACTAAGGACAGCCAATGAGATTTATGCTGCATCCATCATATATACGAATGAGATGCTGATGGAGATCAATGAGACTGTCAATCAGGCGTACAACATGATAAGCATGGAGAGTGACAGAGTTCTTGAGTCCCTCAGAAAGAAGTCAGAGATAATAGAGAACAACAAGAAAGAACTCATGGAAGGTCTTATGGACATGAAGAAACAGGAGCGTTATGCGGATATCCTTGAGATAAGCCAGCTCCTTGCAAATGAACTTTACTATGAGAAGAACCGGTCGAAGGAAGAGGCTCAAAAGGATAACGGCGGAGAGCCAGAGATGGTCCAGTGGGAATTTGATTTCGATGAAAAGAAGGAACAGGAGCCTATCAGAGTGAAGGCATCCAGAGAACCGGTGAGAGCACGGGATACCATGCAGGAGGATTCATCGATACATGTCATCAGGGACGATGAGGACGATGACATGAAGAAAAGATTTGGAGACAGGACACCGGTGAGACTTGAGGAGTCCATCACGGATGACAGTGCAAAAGGCACTGCTTCAGACAAGGGTGGAAAGCCTGATTTCAGGATTGGTGGGCGTATATCCGATGATTTCGATGATGTGGATGATGGTGTGGTATAGACTGCAGTCAGGTATCTATAACATACTATTAAGTGAATATTAGGGTTGAATAAGTTGATGGCTGATACTTTACAGGGGGTAACGTGTCTATAAACACATTATATGATTAACCAACATTTCGGACTTAATATTGAGACCGAAGCATATGTATCATATAATGGTGGTGTCGTCGATGGAAGACAACATTAATATTATATATAACTTTTCATTTACAAAGCGGAGGTAAAGATTATGGGAATTTTAAAGAGATTTAAGGACATCATGTCATCAAACATCAATGCACTTCTGGACAAGGCAGAGGATCCAGAGAAGATGATCGATCAATATCTGAGAGACCTTCAGGAGGATCTCAGAAAAGTTAAGTCAGAGACTGCTACAGTTATGGCTGAGGAGCAGAGATGTAAGAGACAGTTAGATGAGTGTGATGCAGAGATTGCCAAGATGCAGACATATGCTGAGAAAGCACTTGTAGCAGGCAATGAGGGTGATGCGATGAAGTTCCTTGAGAAGAAGAACCAGCTCACACAGAAACAGGTTGCACTTCAGCAGGCATATGATGCAGCAGCAGCAAATGCTGCCAAGATGAGACAGATGCACGATAAGCTCACAAAGGATGTTGGAGATCTGAACGCGAGAAAAGAAACCATAAAGGCAAAGGTTCAGGTTGCAAAGACTCAGGAGCGTATGAACAAGATGATGAGCGGAATCGGTGATTCATCAGCATCAATGGATGCGTTCTCAAGAATGGAAGCAAAAGCAGATGCTATGCTTGACAAGGCAAATGCAATGAGCGAGCTTAACTCAGCAGCTGCAGATTCAGTTGATGATCTTGCGAGCAAGTATGATGCAGCTCCTAATGCAGATGTTCAGGATGAGCTTGCAGCACTTAAGGCTAAGATGGGATTACAGTAAATCCTTTTGACAGAGAGGAGCACATAGATGGGATTATTTTCAAATCAGTTTGCTAATGTAGTAGAGTGGGAAGAGTACAGAGATGACGTCATCTTCTGGAAATGGACCAACAAAGAGATAAAGAAGGACTCGAAACTTATCATCAAGCCGGGACAAGATGCGATATTCATGTACAATGGAGCGGTTGAGGGTATATTTACAGAGTCTGGAAGTTATACTATTGATTCACAGATCATACCATTCCTTTCAACACTTAAAGGATTCAAGTTTGGTTTCAATTCAGGACTTCGCGCAGAGGTTCTGTTTGTAAATACCAAGGAGTTTACATGTAACTGGGGAACCAGTTCGCCTATCCGACTTCAGGCTCCTGGACTGCCTGGTGGACTTCCGGTCAGATCAAATGGTAAGTTTTCATTCAAGATAGATGATTACAATGTACTTATTGAGAAGGTTGCTGGTATCAAGCAGCAGTTTACTGTTGATGATATAAGAGATCGTATCAGAGGTATTTTGGATGGACTTCTCATGAAGTGGATAACAAAGGTTGGAAAAGATGTTTTCAATCTCATGGCCAATGCAGTTGATATAGCTAAGGGTATCAAGGAAGATTTGGACATGGAGCTTTTGGGAATCGGACTTACTATCACAGATTTCAGGATCAGTGAGTTTACATATCCGGAGAATATACAGAAACGTGCAGATCAGGCTGCTGAGTATTCAATGATTGGGGATATGAATAGATTTCAGCAGGTTAGTATGGTTGATTCTATGGCAAGGGGTGGCCACACAGGAACAGCTGGAAGCAACGCAACGGATATGGCAAATGCAATGGTTGGCATGCAGATGGGAATGGCTATGGCAAATCAGATGTCAGGTGCTATGAACCAGATGAATAATCAGGCAGGTGCTCAGATGACAGGAGCAGCACCTAAGTTCTGTCCTAACTGTGGTCAGCCGACAAACGGAGCAAAGTTCTGCGGTAATTGTGGAACAAAACTTATATAAGACGCAAATAAAATAATATATTCATTTGCAAATAAACGCTGTTATGTTATACTGAACAAATGGAACAAAACATATGTTTGGTATATACATGACAGCGTTTTTATTATATAGGAGGAATTATGGCAGAACTCAATGATATACAGCAGCAGGCGTGTGAGTATGTAGATGGACCACTTCTCATTTTGGCTGGTGCGGGAAGTGGAAAAACACGAGTGATAACACATAGGGTGGCGTATCTCATGAATCATGAGGGAGTAAACCCTTTGAATATATTGGCGATTACATTCACCAACAAGGCGGCTAAAGAGATGAGAGAGAGAGTGGATGTCATAGCCCCCGATGGAGCTGATCGTGTGTGGGTCAGCACATTTCATTCACTTTGTGTGAGGATACTTAGAAGGTATGCAGATAAGATAGGTTATGGTAAGAATTTTGATATATATGATTCCGATGATCAGAAGAGTACGGTGAAGAGTATTTTGAAGGATTTTCAGATAGACCCTAAGAGATACCCAGAGAAGATGTTTTTGAGTGAGATATCAAAGGCAAAGGAAAAGTATCAGTCTCCTGATGAATTTGCAAAGAAAAGTGTTGCTGATTATGCAGCAACGAAGGTAGCAGAGATCTACACGGAGTATCAGGGGCGTCTAAGGAAGAATAACGCCATGGATTTTGATGACTTGATATACAAGACGGTGGAATTGTTTGAACACAATCCAGATGTGCTTGACACATATCAGAACAGGTTCAGATACATCATGGTTGACGAGTATCAGGATACGAACCATATACAGTTTCTGTTGGTGAAGATGCTTGCAAGAAAGTATAGGAATCTCTGTGTAGTGGGAGATGATGATCAGTCGATATATAAGTTTCGCGGAGCGAACATAACGAATATACTTAATTTCGAGAAGGAATACTCTGATGCAAAGGTGATAAAGCTTGAGCAGAATTACAGATCCTGCGGCAATATCCTTGCGGCTGCAAATGCAGTCATACAGCACAATGAAGGCAGAAAGGATAAAGCTCTTTGGACTGATAAGGAGGCCGGTGAGAAGATATCGTTTGAGCAGTGTGATACGGAGTATGCGGAAGGAGATCTGGTCGCAAGTCGTATAAAGACACTTGTAAGGCAGGGCGTTGATTACAGGGATATTGCTATACTATACAGAACCAATGCACAGTCCCGTGTACTCGGCGAGAAGATGGTGTATGCCAACATTCCGTATAGAGTATATGGCGGCACAAATTTCTACGCGAGAAAAGAGATAAAGGATGTGCTTGCATACCTCAAGGTTATAAATAATGCCACAGACAATCTGTATTTCAGAAGAGTAGTCAATGTTCCAAAGAGAGGCATAGGAGAGGCAAGTCTTAGTAAGGTGGAATCATTTGCGGATGCATACGGTCTGTCTATGATGGATGCGGCGGCCAGAGCAGATGAAATACCGGGTATGGCGGCAAAGACTTCCGGGAAGATAAAGAAGTTTGCAGAGCTTATACAGTCATTTAGAGACATGCTTCAGGATGGAGAAAGTCTAGACTTGGTGTATGACAAGATCCTTGAGGATACAGGCTATGAATCGGAACTGATAGCGGAACGTACAGAAGAATCCATGACAAGACTTGAGAATATTGATGAACTTAGAAATAAGGTGGTCGAGTTTGCAGAGACGAATGAAGATGCGGGACTGAGCGAATTTTTGGAGGAGATAGCACTCGTGTCAGACCTTGATTCCATGTCAGAGGATGACAGTCAGGTGAAACTGATGACACTCCACAGTGCAAAGGGTTTGGAGTTCCCTTATGTGTTTATATGCGGTATGGAAGATCGTGTATTCCCGAGCGGTATGGCACTCAATTCTGATGATCCTGATGCGCTTGAGGAAGAGAGAAGACTGTGTTATGTGGGTATCACAAGGGCTATGAAAAAGCTTTACCTGAGTGCTGCTAGAGAGCGTATGATGCATGGAAACAGAACATGCAGTGACGTGTCCAGATTCATTAGAGAGATACCTCCTCTTTTGTTTGAACATGAGGCTGATATGAGAAATATTGCTAAACGAAGGGAATATGAATCCATTGGCAGGTACAACAGAGATGGTTCATATGCGGATAATTATGATGGGGGGACGAAACTTAGATCCACATCATCGGGAAGAGAATATGGTCAGAAGAATCCGTACAGCAGTTATTCCAGACAGAAGACTTATGTTCAGCCGACATCCAAGCCTTCATTTGGAAAACAATTTGTGGTTAATTCATCTGGAAAGCCGGATTATGAAGTTGGAGACAGGGTCAGACACATAAAATTCGGTGTAGGAACAGTCTGTCTCTTATACACATCTCCGAGCCCACGAGACGCGTAGTAATCTCG
>URJU01000037.1 GCA_900548315.1 uncultured Coprococcus sp.
CGCTTGCCGCGCTGCAGCTTTTCCTGCTCACTCATTTTCCGTGTCTCCTTTCTCTGTGATTTTGGTTTTTAAGTACATACACCCTTTTTTCATACCAGTCATGGAGCGCTTTCGCTCGTTTCGTCCTGCAGCGGTACTAGTGCTCGAGAATACATGTATCGTAAACTCTAATGTACATATCTCTCGCTGAGTACCGGCGGACTCAAATGTCCATGACTCGGTATTGCAAAGGGGTGTATGTACATTTAATGTAACGAGAAAAATCATATTGTCAGTATCGACACTACAATGTTTCCTCATCTATAATAGGTTTGTTCTCTTGGACTGCCTCAGCTGTACTATGTTAATTGCAAATAACAATACAAATGATATGACCAGCATCACCAGTGCTATCGCTGTTGCGCTGGCATAGTCTATGTAGCTGAGTTTCTGCATGATCACGTATGATATGACCTGCGTCTGCTCCTTTGCGCTGTTGCCTGATATGTAGATGACACTGCCGTACTCTCCGATCCCTCTGGCAAATGCCAATCCAAAACCTGTAAGCAGCGCCGGTCTGAGCTCCGGAAGAATAACCTTGAAAAATGTCCTTCTCGGTGTGGCCCCCAGCATGTAGGCCGCCTCCTCGTACTGGTTGTCCATCTTCTCAAGTATCGGCTGCACCGCCCTTATGACAAATGGTATTCCCACAAATACAAGGGCGATGGTAAGTCCGATCTTCGTGTATGCAACATCTATTCCAAGAGCCGCAAGCGGCTTTCCAAGGAATCCATCCTCACTGTACAGTCTCGACAGCGTGATACCCGCAACCGCCGTTGGCAGACAGAAGGGGAGTTCTATGAATCCGTCCAGTATCTTCTTGCCGGGGAAATCGTACTTTACCAGTGTCCATGCTATTATAAGTCCAAACACTGTATTGACTACCGCCGCTATGAAAGAACAGCCTATGCTGGTTTTGAATGCATTCAGCACGTTCTTCTTAAAAAGCAGATGCCAGAATTCACTCGGCGAAAGTTTCAGTGATGACACCAGCACCGATGCCAGCGGGATCAGAACTATCAGCGACAGCATGGCAATGACTATTCCTAGCGTCAGATGATATCCCGGAATAACTCTGGTCTTTTTTGCATTATTCAGTTTGTCCTTCTTGCCATTTTCCTCTGCTGCCATTTTGTCTTCCAATCCATTTTAATAATCGTAAATTTCATCAAACTTTGCTCCGTCGTCAAAGAAGTCCTCATAGGCTTTATCCCAGCCTCCGAAATCATCTATGGTCCACAGCTTGATGTCCAGATCAAACACATCCGCATACTCTGCGAGTATCTTCTCATTTGTTGGGCGGTATCCGCTCTCGGCCTCAAGCCTCTGGGTTTCATCGCTGTACAGGTACTTCAGGTACTCTGTGCTGACATCCTCTGTTCCATTGTGCTTTGCGTTGTCATCGACAACCGCCACACTCGGCTGAGCCAGTATACTCACCGACGGATTAACTATCTCGTAATCCTCCGGATATTCCTTCAATGTCGCTATCGCCTCATTCTCCCACGCTATCAGCACATCACCCTTGCCATTCTCCACAAATGTGGTAGTAGAGCCTCTGGCTCCCGAATCCATGACCGACACATTCTGATAAAGTTTCATCATGAACTGCCACACATCTTCCTCATCACTGTATGTTGTTCTGGCATATGCCAGAGCTGCGAGGAAATTCCAGCAGGCACCACCGCTGCTCTTCGGATCAGGTGTTATGACTTCCACATCGTCCTTCACCAGATCGTTCCAGTCCTGTATGTTCTTGTCATTTCCCTTCCTAACCAGAAAGACGATCGTGGATGTATACGGCGCCGAATCCTTGCCAAATTCATCTATCCAGCCCTTATCTATCAGACCATTTTCCGATATGAGGTCAATGTCATGCTCAAGTGCCAGTGTGACAACATCTGCATTACAGCCCTCCACCACCGACCTCGCCTGTGAGCCGGAGCCTCCATGAGACTGGATGATCTTGATGTCCTGTCCGTACTGCTCCTTATAATACTGTTCGAACATGTCATTGTATCGCTCATACAGTTCCCTCGTCGGGTCATACGAAACATTTGTAATTGTGATAACATCGTCCTTCTTCCCGCCACAGCCGGCCGCGCCTATCGCAAGCACCGCCGCCATGGACAGAAGCAATACTCTTTTCACCAATCTCATTATCTTTATCTCCTAAATAAAGTCCACCGTCAGCTTTCACACTCTGCGGCTCCTCAACAACATTCATATGTGATTCAAATTTTGTATACCAAGTAGGGACATACGAAGCCGCCGGTCCTTATAGTAATAGTCAACTCCCCGCTTTGCGGGTCGCCTCTATTACTTGCAACAGCCAACTCTCCCACTTCGTGGGTCCCTCTCTATTGCATTCGCTGCAGGCTGAGTTGAGCGGAAGCGATCCCAGCTTGGTATACAAATTCTTGAATCGCATTCGACACATTTACGAAGCCACAGATGTGAATTACAGGTTAAACAGTGATGTTGAGAGGTATCTCTCTCCTGTATCCGGGAAGAGAACCACGATGGTCTTGTCCTCATACTCAGGTCTCTTTGCAAGCTCAGTTGCCGCATAGAGTGCCGCACCTGCGGATATTCCAACAAGGACTCCATCTGTCTTTGCAATTTTTCTCGCTGTGTCAAATGCGTCATCGTTCTGGATCCTGATGATCTCATCCACGATGCTCAGATCCATAACTCCCGGTATGAATCCAGCTCCGATTCCCTGTATCTTGTGTGGACCAGGTGCACCGCCCGAGAGAACCGGTGAATCAGCTGGCTCAACTGCTATCAGCTTGACATTCGGATTGTGCTCCTTAAGTCCGCTGCCCGTTCCTGTGGCTGTTCCGCCTGTTCCTACTGCTGACACAAATGCATCAACCTTTCCGTCTGTATCTCTCCAGATCTCCTCTGCCGTTGTCTTCTTGTGGATGGCAGGATTCGCCTTGTTCTCAAACTGCTGTGGGATAAATGCATTTCCGTACTGCTCTTTGAGCTCATTTGCCTTGGCGATGGCTCCCTTCATTCCCTCTCTGCCCGGTGTTAACACGATCTCAGCACCGAGAGCTGACACGATCTTTCTGCGCTCAACGCTCATGGTGTCCGGCATGGTGAGTATCAGGTGAAGTCCCTTTGCCGCTGATACAAATGCAAGTCCGATTCCCGTATTTCCTGATGTAGGCTCGATGATGACTGTATCCTGATTGATGAGGCCATCCCTGATTCCCTGCTCGATCATGGCTGCTGCCACACGATCCTTCACTGATCCAAGTGGATTGAAGTACTCAAGCTTTGCAACGATGTGCGCCTTAAGTCCAAGCTCCTTCTCATAATTTGTAAGCTCCAGAAGTGGAGTGTTTCCTATAAGTTCTGTCAACTGTGATGCTATCTTTGCCATGGTTCTTGTTTCCTTTCTTTTCTTTTTTTACTTTTTCAAGTCTCTATGTTATTTCTTGATTCTCAACCATCTTTATATACTGTGCATTATTTTCTATATAATTCTTAACAGGCCATCTGATAAATCTTTTCCTCTATCGCTCCCGCCAGCGCCGCGTGACCTTCAGGATTCATATGCTCCTGATCTGCCTCACTGCTGTCCGCCACGGATGATGCCGCCAGAAATTCCACGCCGAACTCATCGGCTATCTTCTTATAAACATCCGTGAGCTTTCTTGACACCTCAACGGATTCCGGTGAGAACTCAGGATCAAATTCATCCTTCCACACCTGCTCGCCTAAGTGTATCGGCGATACGAGAAGTATCCTGCTGTCCGCTGAATACTGCTTTGCCTGAATGAGCAGTCTCCGTATTCCCTTGCCTATCACATCCGGTGATGCCGAGAACACTGTCTTACAGTCATTTGTTCCAAGCATGATTACTATATTCTCCGGTTTATGTGTCTCCAGCAGAGTGGGAAACAGCGACACGCCCTTTCTTCCCTGTCTCAGTGGATCCTCGAACACTGTTGTTCTTCCACAGAGACCTTCCTCTATGATCCTTATATCTTTACCTGCCAGTTTCTGCTGCAATATACTGGTCCATCTGATCCCCCAAGGAAATCTCTCTCCATTCTCGGGATTGTATCCCCATGTATTGGAATCTCCAAAGCACAACACCTGTTGCATGTGTCCACCTCCTGTCTACCTACCATCTCTCCGTTCAATGGATTTCATCACAAATCCACATATATCCTATCTGATATGTAGTAATTATCTGTCAACATGTTGGAGTATACAACTTATTTCCTACTATGTCAATAGGGATTATGTGTTTTTTATTTTTCCAGTAATTATATTAGATAATCAACAAAAAAGAGGCTGTGAAAAAACTCGATTGAGTTCTTTCACAGCCCCCATTTATATGCCCTATCGCAGGCATCATCAAGCCCGCTTATTGTGTTTGCATATTTAAATTCTCTTTCTGGTCATCGCGAGCCTTTGTATCCAGAGCCACATCACTCACTGCCATCACACATCCTGTAACCAACGCCAAGCTCATTTATGATGTAACTCTTCTTACCCGGTTTCACTCCGAACTTCTTTCTGATATTTGCCATATTGACCTGAAGTCTCTTGGTACTTCCGGTATCATTGTAGCCCCATACCTCCTTCACGATAAAACTGTATGTAAGCATCTTGCCCGGATGTCTCGAAAGAAGATCCACGATATTGTACTCAGTCTGTGTGAGCTTTATCTCATCACTGCCTATGAATACCCGTCTTGCCTCATAATCGATGAGCAGATCCCCCGACTGAAACCTGCCTGACGGAAGTTCACTGTCATGAGCCTGATGCAAAGCCGTCCTAAGAGCTGATCTTACACGAGCAACCAATTCCTCCGAGCCAAATGGTTTCGTAACATAATCATTTGCGCCCAAATTGAGAGCCTCCACCTTGTCCTTCTCATCCGACCTCGCCGAAAGGACTATGACAGGCGTAAAATCCGTCTTTCTTATCTCTGTGAGAAAAGATAGACCATCCTTGTCCGGAAGTCCCAGATCAAGTATAACTATATCCGGTCTGTGTGACGCATACATCATCAGGCCATTCCCACACGATGTAGCTGTGATCGTCTGATATCCATTTGCCTGCATTAAAGTATCCAGCAGATTATTGATATTCTGCTCATCTTCTATTATCAAGACTTTGTATTTGTTATTGCTCATCCGTAACCTCCTCTATCTTCAGTGTAAATCTGAATACTGCACCGCCTTCCGCGGAATTATATGCACTTATATCTCCGCCATGTGCTTTTATGATGGTCGCACATACCGACAGACCTATTCCGGCATTCTTTCTCTGCCTGCAGTCCACGGACACCTCATCGGAGCTGTCTCCTAAGAGGCTGCCATCAAACAGGTGTTTCAGCCTATCCTCCGGTATTCCATCGCCATCATCCTGAATCTCAAACACAACCCTGTCGCCATCGCATTTCACATTCAATGCCAGATTCTTCATTCCCTCTGCGTGCTGTACTGCATTCTCGAGGATATTGATGATAACCTGTTCTATGAGAATGGCATCCATAGGTATGATGACCAGCTCATCGGGCAGATTGACTTCTACCTCCTGATCAGGATACCTCTTTGCAAATTTGATAAGCACAGAATCTATAAGTTCATCCAATGCTATGGGCGTCTTTATAAGTTTGATGTCACCATCCAGCCTGGTGATGGACAGCAGGTTCTCAACCATACGATAAAGCCATTGGGAATCCTGTTGTATTCCTCTGAGCATCTTCTCCTTCTGCTCATCCGTAAATTCGCTGCCACTCTCTATAAGTGCTGAGCTGGCCCCGTAAATGGTGGTAAGCGGAGTTCGAAAATCATGCGACACTGCACGCAGCAGGTTCGCCCTCATTTTCTCCATCTCACTTTCTTTCTTGAGCATTTCCTGATACTTTATCTTGCTTGTAAAGCCACAGGTGATAAACGCTATGGCTATCATGATTATCGCCGATGTGATATTTTCAGGTATCAGGAAATCTATCTTGAAATACGGAAATGTAAATGCAAAATTCACTATTATCACACTGACTATAGATGCCAGTATTCCATATACATACCCGTCAGTAAACACCGATATCAAAAATACTGAAAACACCATGACGGCAGGTATCAAGATGTCTGTAGTAAATGTTGTCTTTATTATCAGACACAGTCCAACCCCTATGGCTATCATCACCAACATCAACAGCACATTTTTTATGATGTCCTTACATTTACATTTCGAATTATTTATGCTTTTTTGTATATTTATTTTTTTCATATGTATCAATCCCTTTGGATTATTTTAAAGAAAGCGCCACCAGTACACCTCATGCCTTAATTGACACAGATCTTACCAGTGACGCCCGCTTTTTACACATTCACTTTTGGATTATATCATAGCTATAGCTAAGATGCAGATAAGGAATATCTACTCCGCCTTCTTCAGTGCTTCTTCAAGAGTGTGCCATCCGAGAACAGCGCATTTTACCCTTGCCGGCATGTGTGCGATATCCTTAAGCGCAGACGCCTCCTCAAGCTGATCTATCTCTTCATCTGTCGCCTCACCCTGTATCATCTTAAGGAAGAGCTGTCCAAGCTCCAGAGCCTCTTCCTTAGTCTTTCCTATGATCATTCCAAGCATTATATCTGCCGATGCCTGCGATATGGCACATCCATCTCCCACGAATGATCCGTCCTCGATGACTCCATTCTCAACCTTGAGCTTAAGCCAGATGTCATCACCGCAGTTGGGATTTACACCCTCCAGGACCACATTTGCCGCCGGAAGATCATATTTGAATTCAGGTCTCATATTGTGCTCTGTAAGGATCTCATTATAAAAATTCCTGTTCTGAATATTATTCTGCATATCCCATTCTCCTTCTCACATTTGCAACGCTCTCCACAAATGCATCTACCTCTTCATCTGTATTGTAGAACATAAAGCTTGCCCTTGTCGTATTGTACACGCCGAGGTGGACGAGCAGTGGCTGTGCGCAGTGATGTCCTGCTCTCACATCTATTCCGTCAGCAGCCATAATCTCGCTGACGTCATGCGGGTGAACATTGTCTATGGTAAACGCGACTATTCCGGTGTGATTCTCAGGCTTATCCGAGCCAATGACATGCACATGAGGTATTTTCGCAAGTCCCTCCATGGCACGGGTCGTAAGCTCCAGCTCTCTCTTTTCTATATAGTCAAATCCAACCTCTTTGATGTAGCCTATCGCAGCCGCAAGTCCCGCAGCACCTGCCGCATTTACCGTACCAGCCTCGAACTTATGTGGAAGTTCGGCATATACAGCACCATCCCTTGAAACTGAATCTATCATCTCGCCGCCTGACATAAATGGAGGCATCGCATCAAGCAACTCCTGTCTTCCATATAACACGCCTATTCCCATAGGACCCATCAGCTTATGACCTGAAAATGCGAAGAAATCAGCGCCAAGCTCATGTACATCTATAGTCATATGCGGTGTACTCTGCGCACCGTCAACTACGACAACCGCACCAAAGCTGTGCGCTCTGTCAGCCATCCTTCTGACCGGATTCACGCATCCGAGAACATTTGACACATGTCCGACAGCAAGCAGTTTCGTGTGCTCATTGATGCCGGCATTGATGGTCTCGTCAGTCAGCGTTCCATCCTTCTCGCAGTCAAGATATCTGAGAGTTGCGCCTGTGACTCTGGCTGCCATCTGCCATGGAAGCATATTGCTGTGGTGCTCCATGATGGTGACCGCTATCTCGTCGCCGGCTTTCAGGTTGTTAAGTGCATAGCTGTATGCCACAAGATTAAGGCTCTCCGTGGTGTTCCTTGTGAAGATTATTTCCTTCTCGGAATCCGCATGGATGAAATCTCTCACAACCTTTCTGGCACTCTCATACTTCTCTGTAGCCTCAAGACTGAGTGGATAGAAGCCTCTGAGCGGATTCGCATTGCTCTTCTCGTAGAACTCTCTCTCAGCGTCTATGACCACCTGTGGCTTCTGTGCTGTGGCCGCATTGTCTATATATGCTGTATCGTTATTCCTCAATAGAGGAAAATCTTCTCTATAATTCCTGTCTGTCATATTCCATTACCTCCGCAAGCTGCTTCTCCACCAGCTTCTCTGTGTCCTCGTCCTGGATCTTGCGGTAGAGGACCTCCATCTTGCCCTTGGTCATCATGTCCTCAGCTGTCTCCATATCGATTCCCCTTGATGCGAAATAGAACAGTGTATCCTCATCAAGCTCACCGATTGTCGCTCCATGTGAGCCCTCAACATTCTCCTCTGCACAGAGGATGAGTGGTATAGTTTTGTTCACCACATCATCACCGAGAAGCAGTACATTCTCTGTCTCAGCTCCCTTTGAATCCGATGAACCTGTCTTGAAATCTATCGAACCTCTGAATATCTTCTGAGCCGCATCCTTAAGTGTTCCATCCACCTGTATGCTGCAGTTGGTCTTCTTGCCTATATGGTTCACTACAAGATTTATATCTATAACCTGTTTTTTCTGTCCCAGGTAACCTATATCCATGTTGGTTGAAGCACGCTTGCCAATAAGTTCTGTCCTCACGCCGTTGTACAGATTGCCCTTGCCGATAAATATCTGTAGCACATCAAACTGTCCGTTCTCTGCACACTCACTTCCCACATCGTTGAGTATGGTCGTGTTCTCATCCTGCATAAATATCTGCACAAGACGTATGTGTGCATCCTTCTCTATATTAAAGCGTGTACGGAATGCCAGGCTGCCGCCCTCCGCATTTTCGCCAAATGTCTCTATGACTGTCATGTCTGAACATGCATCTGCCTGAACATACACATAGCCGCTGCTGCCATTTGCCCCGGTTCCATTTATCAGAACGTGCACTGTCTGACCTTTATTGGTCTCGTCTGCAACAAGTACGCTTCCTGCTGACCGCTGTGCAAAGAGCACATCCGCATCTCTTCCTGCACCAGTCTCTATTCCATCAAAATCAGAAGCCTGCTTGTCAGTTTTCTTTCCGCCATCTATCTTCACACTGCATCCCGCCATGTCCGGATTCCAGTTAAGTGCTGTGTCGTTCATGCGAAGCCAGTACCATGTCTTTGCCGGGAGTCTGTTGATCTTCATCTCATTATTGTTCTCCATGTCACCGCACCTCCTTAACCTATGCTGCCCTTCATCTCAAGACGGATGAGGTTGTTCATCTCAAGAGCATACTCAAGCGGCAGCTCCTTCGATACATTGTCTGCAAATCCACTGACGATACATGCTCTCGCGTCTTCTTCGCTCATTCCTCTGGACATCAGGTAGAACACAGCCTCGTCACTGATGCTTCCTATCTGTGCCTCATGTCCCACATTTACCTTCTTGGTTCTGATATCCATGGCCGGTATTGTGTCCGAACGTGATATCGAATCGAGCATAAGTGACTGGCATGATACCGCCGCCTTGGAGTTCTCTGCCTCCTTAGTAACTACAACAGACGAACGGAATGTACTTATACCGCCATCCTTCGAGATAGACTTTGTGTTGATATATGAACTTGTGTCAGGTGCCGCATGGACTACCTTGGCTCCTGTGTCAAGGTTCTGTCCCTTACCGGCAAATGTAACTCCGGTGAACTCCATCCTGGCGCCCTTGCCCTTGAGCACGCTCATCGGATAAAGGTATGACACATGTGATCCAAATGAACCCGATACCCACTCAATGGTTCCACCCTCTTCAACTCGGGCTCTCTTGGTGTTCAGGTTGTACATGTTCTTGGACCAGTTCTCTATGGTTGAATATCTGAGCTTTGCATTCTTGCCGACAAACAACTCCACACAACCCGCATGAAGGTTCGCCACATTATACTTCGGCGCTGAACAGCCCTCTATAAAGTGGAGGTCTGCCCCCTCATCAACGATGATGAGTGTGTGCTCGAACTGACCTGCGCCCGCTGCGTTAAGTCTGAAATACGACTGAAGCGGGATCTCGACCTTCACTCCAGGTGGCACATATACAAATGAACCGCCTGACCACACAGCTCCGTGAAGTGCTGCAAATTTGTGATCATGAGGGGTGACAAGCTTCATGAAATGCTTCTGCACCATGTCTGCATACTCACCTGTGAGTGCACTCTCCATATCAGTGTACACAACTCCCATATCCGCAACCTCCTGACGGACATTGTGATATACGAGCTCTGAATCGTACTGTGCACCAACTCCCGCAAGGGATTTTCTCTCAGCCTGAGGGATTCCAAGTCTCTCAAATGTATCCTTGATATCCTCAGGAACCTCATCCCAGCTTCCCTTCATCTTAGTATTTGGTCTTACGTAAGTAACTATATTGTCAATATCCAGTCCCTCGATGGATGGGCCCCAGTCAGGCACCTGCATATTGTTGTATATCTGTAAAGACTCAAGTCTGAAATTCTGCATCCATGCCGGATCATGTTTCTCCTTAGAAAGCTGCTCAACTATCTCAGGTGTGAGACCAGCTTTAAGCTTATAGGCATCTTTGTCGTCATACTTGAAGTCATATATATTTCTGTCTATGTCCTCTACATATGTCTTTTCCTTCATCTTCTATATCCTTTCATACTCTGCAAATCCAGACTCGTTGATCTTGTCCACAAGTGATGCGTCACCAGTCTCTATGATCTTACCCTCAACCATGACATGTGTGTAGTCAACGGTAAGTGACTCAAGGATCTTGGTGCTGTGTGTGATGATAAGCAGGCTTCCCTTGCAGTTCTTCTGGTATTCCTCGATACCTGCTGATACTGTACGGACTGCATCAACGTCAAGTCCTGAATCTGTCTCGTCAAGGATTGCCAGTGATGGCTTGAGCATCAGAAGCTGAAGTATCTCAGCCTTCTTCTTCTCACCACCTGAAAATCCCACATTCAGGTCTCTCTCTGCATATGATGGATCCATCTGAAGGATCTCCATGGTTCTCTCAAGCTCCTTCTTGAAATCCCAGAGACGGATTCTCTTGCCGGTCTTCTGCTCAAGGGCATTTCTTATAAATGAGCTGAGTGTCACACCAGGCACCTCAAGAGGATTCTGGAATGAGAGGAATATTCCTGCCTTTGCACGCTCATTGACAGCCTCTTCTGTGATGTTCTTGCCATCAAACCATATCTCGCCCTCTCTGACTGTATATCTAGGATTGCCCATAAGTGCATATCCAAGGGTTGACTTTCCGGTTCCATTAGGTCCCATAAGTACATGTGTCTCACCCTTGCCGATCTCCAGGTTCACACCGTGAAGGATCTGTTTATCCTCAACATCAACATGTAAATTCTTAACTTCCAATAATTTTTTATCTGACATCAGTCTGCCTCCTTTTATACCAAGCCCGGCAATTGCTTTATCACTTCTATATCCGGCGATTCAATTGTCCCGCTTTAATTATCTTTTTGCTTGTATCAAATTACTCTGCTCATTCCACATTTCTGGCTATATCCGCCAGTGTCTTACCCTGGAAATATTCCTGTATCAGCTCAGCCAGGCCCTGCCATATCGGCAGAGTATAACACTGCTTGGATCTGTCGCAGGTGATCGTGCTGTTCTTCATGCATGCCACCGGGGCAAGCCCGCCTTCCGTGAGTTCAAGTATCTCCCACAATGTATATTCCTCAGGAGCCTTTTTGAGTCTGTAGCCTCCGCCATGTCCGCTGGCTGCCTCTATCAGATTCGCCTTGGACAGCATGCGCATTATGCTCTCCAGATACTTCTGGGACAGTTCCTCTTTCTGAACTATTTCTTTTAACGGAATAAATCTGCCGTCGTGGTTTATGGCAAGGTCTGCCATGACCCTCAGGGCATATTCTCCCTTTGAAGAAATCACCATATCTGTAAATCCTCCTTACATATGAGTGTGACCACATTCCAGCCGCAAATACACGGTCGTTCCAGTCATCACCCTCATCCGCCATTTTTTGGCGTAATAAGTCAATATCTGACTCGCAAAAATAGGATATTCCCATTTACCTACTATGTCAATAGGTTAATACATAAAAAATAATAGAAGGTGCGGCAGCCTTCCATTATTTTTATTTATTTTTAATTATTTTTCATTATTTTGTCTACTCCACGTATTTTATATGCTTTATCCACACATCAGTCTACTCACGATATGTTATTATCATCCCACCTTTTCCCATATAATAGCTGCACAGTCCGCTTGCAGGTACGATACTCACATCCGTGTCAAGCCATTCAGCCTTGATAAGATGCCCCAGTTTCTCTGCTCCGTCCTCATTCATACAGTGGCTTATGACCAGCTCTCCCCCTGCAAATCCCGTCTCCCGGAGAGTGTCTATCAGCTTACTATATGTCTTCTTCATACCTCTGAATTTGTGTCTGAGTTCAATTCGTCCACCAGGTGATGCTACACCTATTGCAGATATATTGAATCTATGAGCCGCATACCCCACAAGCTTATTTAGTCTGCCCGCCTTTATCAGGTTGTCCAGACTCCCCAAGGCAAACATCACCTGTATCTCCCTCACTGCTTTGTCTGCAGCACTTACTATGGCGTCAAACGAATCCCCGTCCTCAATTCCTTCATATATGATGTTTACCAGCTGTTCAGGGAATACTCCGGCTCCGCATGTATTTATCACCGCAATATTCCTGCCGGGATTCTTCTCAAGTGCCATGTGTCTTGCAGCTATAGCACTGTTGTAACTTCCCGACAATGCAGCTGACAACGTAAATGCGATAACATTTTCCGCATCCCCCCACGCCTCTAGCCACGCATGGGGTGATGGGCAGCTAGTTCTTCCGCCTGACCGGCAATTTGCAATATGCTCAAGCATCTTCTCTATATCTATACCCGATTCGTCTATATAATCTGTGTTATCAACAGATATTACAAACGGAACCTCAGCATAATCTATATCTATTCCAGCCAGTCCATCCGATCCATCCGGCACGAGCAGACTGCAGCCAGAATCTGAAACCAGCTTCCATCTATGATCATTTTTCCTTTGCTTCCTGCCATCTTCCTCACCCACACTTTGAGACTTCGAACTAATTTCCGGTTTTATATTCTGCTCTTCATTTTGATCATGCGCGTTTCTTTTCATCTCAACAACACCTCCATGCACAATATGCATCACACAGGTATTATTAGATATTTTTTCTGTATTTATACATTTTATCTGGGAGCATAGATTTTACAAAAAGTAGAATTTTCCTCATTTTTAGCCCATTTTTCCACTCTCAGCGTCACGAATTCGCTTTATAAGCGCATTTGCCCAAATCTATTGACATACCAATTTTAATCGCCTAAAGTATGCCTACCGGCCGAGAATTTTTCATAAGGAGGATTTTATTTGCCAGTTACACGGAATTTATTTGACAGCACTTTTAAAAAGATACTCACGCTGTCCTCAAAGGCTGTTGTAAATATGATCAACGGTCTATTTGACATGTCGTATGATCCAGACACCGCAACAGTGTCGTATCACTGGACTGAGAGTGTCAAAGACGATGGTTCCATGAGTACAACTCTGGCCGACACCATATTGGTGATCAACGATTCTGATGCATATCATATTGAGGCTCAGATGATAAAGGACGAAACTATCATTTTCAGAGTATTTTCCTACGGAGCGAGTTATGCTGACAAAGCAAAAACAATAATGCATGGTGAAGATGGGCAATATCTATACGAAATACGTTTTCCTGAACCATGCGTTATATACCTGAGCAACGTCTCCAGATCCGTTCCCGACACATATTCTCTGCTGGTTGATTTCGGTCATAATCGAAAAACAAACTATGAGGTCCCAGTCGTAAAGCTTGCCAACTGCTCTACTGAGGACATTAATAATAGAAAAATGGTGATCCTCATACCATTCTTTCTCTTGAAGCTCCGTGGAATGCTCAAGGACAAAAACTCACGAACGCCTGAGAACATCGAGACATTGAAAAGTCTTATCAAAACCGATATAATGGGAAGCATAGACAAGAATGTTGAACTTGGGAATATAACACCTGAGGATGGGGCACAATTATACAGACTCACCCAGGTATTATATACCAGACTGTATTCCGCGTACGAGGAAACGGAGGAGGTTACAGATATGGTAGAACAATCGATCATTACTTTTGTGGATGTTTTTCAAGAAGAAAAGGCCAAGATGGAAAAGCAGATGGCAGAAATGAATAAAAAGATTGCAGAGAAGGATTCAGAGATTGCTAAGCTAAAAGCCGAGCTTTCAGCTCTGAAATCAGGAGATAACTAATTATACTGTCTTCATTCAGAATAAAACAATGACAACGCGCAATTCTCAAATGTCAAAAGGTATGATCAAGCTGCACTCAACCTGTCTCTTATACACATCTCCGAGCCCACGAGACGCGTAGTAATCTCGT
>URJU01000038.1 GCA_900548315.1 uncultured Coprococcus sp.
GGGTTCTGATTTTCACGGAGCAGCAAAGCCGGACATATCTGTCGGAAGTGGACGCGGAGGGCTGCGCGTCACAGAGGCTGTATTTCACGACATCCAGAATTACTGCTTTAACCGTTGACTGTCTCCTCTATATACAGCAAAAAGGTAAGGGATCATATGGATCTCTTACCTTTTATTCTGCCTGATATGCTTATAGATTATATTACTTCTTACTCTTATCCTTGTCGTCATCTGACTCAACTGCACTGCCCTGTTTTTCAAGCTCAGCTACAGCACTCTTGTGCATTGGGATACGACAGTTCTTGTTATTTCCAAACTCAACGATTATTGTTGTATCGTCTACAACATCAAGCACGGTTCCATAAAATCCACTTGTTGTCATGATATTATCACCCGGCTCAATACGTTTCTGCATATCCTGTGTCTTTGCCTGCTGTTTCTTCTGTGGTCTTATCATAAAAAAATAGATGATAGCACCAAATACAACGACATAAACAATTATTATCATGATATTAGCACCGCTGCTGGTGCCTGATGCACCTGAAGATGCATTTGACAAAATAGTTGAAAGTGAGTTCATTCTCTAGTCTCCTTCTTAATTATTTACAGTCAGATATATGCTTAACACATAATCACTATATATCCTAACATATATTCTACCTACTGTTCTCCACCAGCAAGGCTCTCAAGCATCGATTTCTTATATGACTGATATCTTCCTTCTTCAATAGCCTCTCTGATTTCTTTCATCATATTATTATAAAAATACAAATTATGCAAGACACAAAATCTCATCCCCAACATTTCATTTGCTTTTAAGAGATGTCTTATATACGCTCTGCTGTAATGCTGGCATGCCGGACAGCCACATCCTTCCTCTATCGGTCTGTCATCTGTCTCAAATCTTGCATTCTTGAGATTAAGTTTTCCATGCTTAGTGTATACATGGGCATGTCGGCCATTTCTTGATGGATATACACAATCAAAGAAATCCACTCCTCTGTCCACTGCCTCAAGAATATTTGCAGGAGTTCCAACGCCCATGAGGTATGTCGGTCTGTCCTCCGGAAGATGTGGCACAGTGACATCGAGTATATGATACATCTGCTCCGCAGACTCTCCAACGGCAAGCCCGCCAATCGCATATCCCGGAAGGTCAAGCTCGCTTATCCTCTTTGCATGATCAATTCTGATATCATCATATATCGCCCCCTGATTGATTCCAAATAAGAGCTGATTCTTGTTTATGGTATCTGGAAGGCTGTTAAGTCTCTCCATCTCATTCTTGCATCTTACAAGCCATCTGGCAGTTCTCGCAACCGAATTCTCCACATACTGTCTGTCCGCTAGTGCAGGGGCACACTCATCAAATGCCATCGCTATAGTAGATGCCAGATTGGACTGTATCTGCATACTCTCCTCCGGTCCCATAAATATCTTTCGTCCATCGACATGTGAGTTAAATGTAACTCCTTCTTCCTTTATCTTCCTGAGTCCAGCCAGTGAGAAGACCTGAAATCCGCCTGAATCGGTAAGTATCGGTCTGTCCCAGTACATAAACTTGTGCAGACCTCCCATCTGCTTTACTATCTTGTCTCCAGGTCTCACATGGAGATGATATGTATTTGAAAGCTCTATCTGGCAGCCAATTTCCTTTAGGTCGGTGGTTGCCACCGCACCCTTTATGGCCGCTGCTGTACCCACGTTCATAAACAGAGGTGTCTGCACTGTTCCGTGTACGGTCTGAAATTCAGCTCTCTTTGCTCTTCCATCTTTACAAAGTATCTTGTACATTTTATGTAAACCTTTCTTTTAATGTCACATGTCACCTACATTCGGATGATATGTAATGCCCACCAGTATCTTTTTATGTGGGCGCAGCTATCCTGTCATATAATGCACCATTTTAACTAAATTTGCAAGCGCATACTTCGCCACGCTGCCACATAACTAAAACGGCACCTGTAATTTCACTTACAGATGCCGTTATCTCAATCTATAGGCTTTCAGTTCTGTTAGCACCGTGCTAAATCACCACTGAATTTTATCTTACTGTTTCTCCTTCAGTGTCGCTGTGGTTGTCTGCTTTTCATAGTTACCATTGTTATTTCTGTAGTATACGATGGTTACCTTATCACCCGGCTTACAAGCAACTATCCTGTCATGGAATGTATCCATATCTGTTATGTCCTCACCGTCAAGGCTGCAAATGATATCACCTGACTGAAGTCCGCACTCCTCTGCTGCTGATCCCTGCTCTACTGATGAGATGTAAACGCCCTCTGGCATATTTAGCAGCTGTGAGTACTGGCTTGTTATTGTCTGTGCTGAAATTCCAAGGTAAGCCTGGCCTGATGCTGTTCCGTCACTTGCCACATTCTTGCCTGCTATAAGGTCATTGATGATATCCTGTACATCTGAGATAGGAAGTGCATATCCCATACCTTCAACGCTTGTATCTGAATACTTTGCTGTGTTTATACCGATCAGTTCTCCCTGCATGTTGACGAGGGCTCCACCACTGTTACCAGGATTGATGGCTGCATCTGTCTGAAGAACCTTTACTGTCTCATCTGACGCACTGATCTCTCTGTTGAGTGCGCTTATATATCCAACTGTAACTGACTGTCCATATCCCAGTGCATTTCCGATAGCCACACAAGGATCCCCTACTGAAAGATCTTCCGATGAACCTACCTGAATCTCCTTTATCTCATTCAAAGTGTCATCAGATATGTCTGAAAGTTTTACTGTGACAACCGCTATATCATTATTCTCAACGTATCCCTTTACCGTTGCATCTGCACTCTTGTCATTGACAAATGTTACAGACAATGACTTTGCATTCTGTACTACATGATAATTTGTCGCAAGATACAGGTACTGGTCATCCTTTCCTATGATTATTCCTGAACCAGCTCCCGTGGACTCCTGCTGATATGAATTGAACCAGTAATCATATGTTGTTACATATGTTCCTGTGATAGATACTATTGAAGGCATAACTTTCTGTGCCACTGTTGCCACATCATATACTGTGTTTGTAGCATCCGATGATGCCTGCTTGAGCTGTGGTGCATTGTTCTCTGTGGATGCATCTGCGCCCTGCTCTGTGGTTGTTTCAGCAACTGCGCTGTTCTTGTTCAGCACCCAGTCCGAACCATATCTGACACCCTGAAATACAACTCCTGCCACCAGTCCAAATACAACTGCTGCAGCAACCAGACATGCTGCCTTTTTGCCAAATCCACTCTTCTTACCACTACTGTTCTTCTTTGGCTTAGGATGTTTCTCCTGCTTGTGTGAAGTCTCAGCCTTGTGAGGTGCCGACTGATTTCCAGATCCATATGATCCCATGTTGTTTCCGGTATTCTGATACCCAGAATTCATTCTCTGGCTATCATACCAAGCCTCCATGCCGTTCACATTTCTCTGAAATCCGGAATATGCTGTATTCTGAGTATTCTGTGACAACTGGGAGTCTGATCCCTGCTGTACCGACTCTCCTGCAGGTCTGTCAAATCTTGCATCGCCTTTGTTGTTCATATAACTGTAGTGATACAGACTATCCTGCTGAGGATTCTGACCAAACTGCTCCTGATGTGCACCCTGGCTGTTCTGAATATTCTGCTCCGGCTGTATACCACCAGCTGCGCCATTTTCAATATCTTTGCCGTTCACTTGGTTCCTGTTGTCCTGTTCCATATCTATCATCCTTTCACATATTTGATTTGCTATTACAAATGCAATAATTTTCTTTTTATTTTTGTCGGCTCTCTGTGCCTCTTTCTTTCTTACAGTTGATACTATACGCATTAAATGTGTCATATTTGTGTCTTTAATGTTTTAATTCTGTGCACAAATGATATATACTAATTAGGTAATAACAATCAGGAGGATTATATATGTTTAGAGTATGGGGCAAACTTATAAAAGACAACCACCTTTTAAAAGACACTGTCATATGCATAAATGATTACGAAATGACCCGTACACACAAGGTGTACAAGGCTCTTGAAGATATGTGCTATGAATTTGATCTGGCCAAACCTATCTGGCTGCAGAAGAACAAAGAAGAGTTCATCCAGAATGCAAGAACCAGATTTACATCAGACAATTTTGTTGAGGATATAGACTTTGATTATCTTGATTTTCATGTGATTGAGGAGGAATACTAAGATGTTTTCTGTCTCCTCGATCAACAAAAGTTATGGAAAAAACAGAGTACTCACTGACATTTCACTCACTGTCGCCCCGGGGCAGTGCATTGCACTTCTCGGAATCAATGGATCTGGCAAGTCAACCTTGCTCGGCATTCTGGCCGGCAATATAAAGCCTGATTCAGGGAGCTATGGATTTGACTCGCCAGCCTCCGCAGCCCTTCTTCCACAGGACAATCCGCTTCTTCCCGAGCTTACCGCTCTGGACAACATAAGGCTTTGGAATCCTGGCAGTAAAAAATCTGTAATGAACACATACAATATGGATATCTGTAGGAATCTTGGTGTGGATACATTTCTTGACAAACGTGTGTCTAAATTATCCGGCGGTATGAAAAAAAGGCTTAGTCTCGCCATAACAATGATGTCACGTCCTGATCTTCTGCTGCTTGACGAACCTCTGGCATCACTTGATCTGCTCTGCAAAAATGGGATACTGCACTATCTTCAGACTTTTACCGCTGGCGGAGGAAGTGTCATCATCGCCACACACGAGACATCGGCTCTTGATATCTGTGATCAGATTTACACACTTAAGAACGGCAACCTGTCCCTTGCACTGGACAAAAATGTTGATCCAACAGGCTTTTCTGAGAATTCCTATATAAAACTTTTGTACTGATCTTATTTATATTTGCAAAGGAGCGTTATGTTTTTACGACTCATAAAAACTGATCTTAAACGAATAAATCACTATGGTATATATATGATCGCAGCAGCATTTGTCCTCCTGTCTGTACTTTTATGTATTGCAGCAAAAGCAGATGACATTTTGTATTCAAAAAGCAATCTAGAGCATCTGTCCATCGGCATAGTTATGAGTGCGGATTCCAAATCTGCCCGCATGGCATACACCACCATCAAAGAAATGGACAGCTACCGAAGTTCATGTAAATTCACCGAAATTGATGACAAGGACACAGCTTTGTCAATGCTTGAAGATCAAAAACTGTTTGCCGTGATATATGTACCCGACAACATTATAAGTGATATTATGGATGGCACCAACACACCTGTTGAGGTGTACTATTCGGATCTGAACTCCATTGATACATTTGTGCTGAACGACCTCTTTCGCTCCACATCCTCAATGCTCGGCATATCTCAGGCTGCCATCTACTCTGTCCAGGCAATTGGAAGGGATATGGCACTTCCAGAGGAAACTCAGAACATGTTGAGCAATGATATAAACGCAATGTTCCTCAGCAGAGTTTTGAACCGTGCATCCACATTTGCCATAAGCGAACTAAATGCTGTGAGGTCCGCAAATACCACTACATTCTACACATGTGCCGCTATAGTATTCATGATGATGCTGAGTGGCGCAGTATTTATCCCATTTGTTACAGATGTTCCTGCATCGTACAAAACTCGGCTAAAAGCGTATCACATGGGAGCAGGATGCAGGTTTCTCAGCAATTTTATATCCATTCTTGTATGGGAATATATACTGTACATGGCAGTTTATATAACTCTATCTATCCTATCCGTTTTCAGCGGATCACCGCAGATCCGACTGAGCATATCCGGTGTATTATTTGGATTTGTTATATCTGTCATGATAGCACTGTTTATAAATGTCATCTGTTCCGTTCCCGCAGGAACCCACGGATGTACCCTTCTACTTGCCGTGACTGCTCTGATATTTGCATACCTCAGCGGTTTCTTCATACCAGAGTCGCTGCTGCCAAACTTTGCCAAGGATATCTGCAGACTATCCCCATTAAACAAATGCGTACATTTATTGTGTCAATATTTTTCGTAAGGAGCTCATATGAAGAACTTTATTCAGATCAACATCCTAATAAAACGAATACTGTACAGGCCTGCCATGATCGCGGTACTAATGCTCATCCCTGTTTCTATTGTATCTGTCAGATTTCTGCCCGAAAAGAAACAGTCCACCGAGATCGTTTCCGGCATTTTCATTGAGAAACCCGACAGCTACACAGACACATTTATAGATTCTCTTGAAGACACATCAACAGGATTTATATTTCAGATATACAGCTCTCTTGACGAGATGATGGATGATGTCGCATCCGAAAAACTTGACTCCGGGTATTCATTGCCTGCTGATTTCAGTACATCCATGATAAACTGTGATGACAGCATTCAGATAAATGTGTACATCACAGCAGGAACTTCCTTTTACAGTGTTACCAGTGAGTCTGTGTACTCCGCTCTGCTCACAGCATACGCAGCTGATATGTCTGTAAATATGCTGGAAAGACGCTACATATCAGATGCCTTGAGTTCTGATACCGACAGCTATATTAAGGACTTCATCAGACAGAGATTTCATGGATATATAGAAAACGATGACATATTCTCAATAAATGGGAGTCTGAACGGAAAATATATATCCCAGGACAAGATTGTTCCAAACAATTTTCCTGTAGAACTTCTGATATATATCACTATCTTCATCTGTGCCCTTCTTGGCACCCAGAATTACCTGAAAGATCTAGATGGTGGTGTGTATTCTACGCTGTCCAAAGCCGACAAGATTGGATTTTGCATAAAAAATATAGCAGCAGGAATAATACCCGCTGCTATATTAAGTGTTTTGTCCCTTATTATTTATATGGACATTTCTCATACTTCCTATATTCTTATACACGTAGCCGCTATCTCAATCATGAGCCTTGCCGCATCTATGATAACAGGACTTCTTCTCAAACGATACAGGTCATTCACTATAGCGATGCCATTTATCATCATCTGTACTCTTCTCCCGTTGCTTCTATCACAGCTCTCGCAGATGTAGACTCTGTTATCTGCTTTTCCAGACGTCCGTATTCGCAAGCCGGAATCGCTATCCTGAAACATACATCAGCTGTGTAGTCTATGCCGTCAATTATTGCCTCGCTGCTGCTCAGGAGATACTGAACTTTTCCGGAATCATTATAATTTGTGGTGATGCTTACTATCTTCATTAGCTGCATCCTGTGTATTCCAGCATCAGTCAACGCAAGCTTTGCCGCCTCTGTGTAAGCTCTCACAAGCCCACCTGTTCCCAGCAATGTACCTCCAAAATATCTTGTTACTACAATGCATATGTTCACTACCTGATTTCCCGTTATCACCTCAAGTATAGGTTTGCCTGCAGTACCTTGTGGCTCCCCGTCATCTGAAAATCTGAGTAATGTATTCTCATTTCCTATGGCAAATGCAAAGCAATTATGTCTTGCATCATAGTGCTGTTTCTTTACCTTTTCTACAAAAGCATATGCCTCTTCCTCCGTGGAGACCGGCACTGCATACCCGATAAATCTCGATTTCTTCTCGATTATTTCGTCCTGTCCCTCGCTGATTATAGTGTTATATGTCTCTGTCATCTCTTCTCCGAATTGCTGGTGAGCAGTTTGCCAAGCTCATCCATAAATGTATTCACATCCTTGAACTCTCTGTATACCGATGCAAATCTGACATAAGCAACCTGGTCAAGATCTTTTATCTTGTCCATAACTATCTCTCCTATGGTCGTGCTTTCTATCTCTCTGACTTCCATGTTGAAGATAGTGTTCTCTATATCATCAATACACTTTGTGACAGCCTCCGCAGACACCGGTCTCTTGTGACATGACTTTATAACTCCTGACTCTATCTTGGAGCGGTCATACGTCTCTCTGTTTTTGTCCTTCTTGATAACTATGAGTGGTATGGTCTCAACCTTCTCATATGTGGTAAATCTCTTCCCACATGCATCACACTGTCTCCTTCTCCTGATTGCACTCCCATCCTCCGCCGGTCTGGAGTCGATGACCTTGGTATCATCTGCTGAGCAAAATGGACATCTCATATATTTTTCTCCTTACGATATTATGTGGTGCAGACGCATTAAAGGCGTTTCGCGCGGCGTCTGTTTCATCGCAAGAAATCTCCCACCTGCGGCGGGTCCTTCTTACGATATAATCTTTACTGGGCATTTGGCTTTACATACACCACAGTTGGTACATTTCTCTTGGTCTATGTGGGCAAGATTTCTGTCAATGGTGATAGCTTCCGCCTCACAGTTTCTTGCACATAGTGTACATCCTATACATCCCGCGCTGCAGACCGCCTTGACTTGTGGTCCCTTGTCATGAGAATTACATCTTACAAGTCTCTCCGCATCATATGGAACAAGCTCTATAAGATGTCTAGGACACTCTGTGACACATTTGCCGCATGCCTTACACTTCTCCTTATTAATTACCGCAATACCATCTATAATGTCAATAGCCCCGAACTCACATACCGCTTTACATGAACCATATCCTGTACATCCATATGTACATGCTTTAGGTCCATTGTTCGGATTATTCTGTGCCAGCTTGCAGTCCCTAGGTCCCACATACTCATACACATCCTTTGCCTTCTCACAGTCTCCTGCACACTTGACAAATGCCACGTACCTTGTATTTTCAGAGTTTTCAACACCCATGACCTCACTGATCTTCGCCGCTACAGCCTCGCCGCCTACAGGACATGCCGATGGCGGCATCTCTCCTTTTGCGATTGCTGCTGCAAGTCCATCACATCCAGGATAACCACATCCACCGCAGTTATTTCCTGGGAGCAATTCCCTTACTGCTATTTCTTTCTCATCTACTTCTACCTTAAATTTCTCTCCTGCAACGCCAAGAAGGATACCTATCACAATACCTACGCCTGCGACAACTGCCACAGCTATCAATATTCCTGTCATATCTGTGCCCTCCTTATATAAGTCCTGAGAAACCAAAGAACGCGATTGCCATGAGACCTGATGTGATGAGAACTATCGGTGTTCCCTTAAATGACTCAGGTATCGGACTATGTTCAAGTCTCTCTCTGATTCCTGCAAGTATAACTATTGCTATAGTGAAACCTACCGCGGAACCGCATCCGTTGATAGTACTCTCAAGTATACCGTAGCCGCTCTGGACATTTGAAAGTGCTATACCAAGTACCGCACAGTTTGTTGTGATAAGCGGAAGATATACTCCAAGTGACTCATACAGCGATTTCACCTTTTTCTTGAGGAACATCTCAACGAACTGTACAAGTGCCGCGATCACAAGAATGAACACGATCGTGTTGAGATATTCAAGTCCAAATCTTCTCAGTATTCCATAATATACAACACTTGTGACAAATGACGCTATGGTCATGACAAATACTACCGCAGCTCCCATTCCTGTCGCAGTGTTGACACTCTTTGAAACTCCCAGGAAAGGACATAATCCGAGGAACTGGCTGAGAATAACATTATTTACAAGTGCTGCTCCGATTGCCAACAATAAAATATTCATTATCTCTTACCTCCTTTGCCCTTTTTCTTTTTTATATGAGCCATTGTCTCCTTGAGCTTTATGTCTGACTCTTTGTTCTGGAGATCATCAGATGTTTTACCATTAGTTTCATTCTGAACCAGTGTCTCCGGCTGGTCCCCCTCTGGATTTTCCATTGCTGCCGCTTTTGTCTCTTGAGGCTGCTGTTCATTCACAGGCTGATCCTTCTCCTCCGGCTGCTGTTCCTTATTATCTTCTGCCTCAGCCTGTTTGGAAACATTTTCTTTCTGCTCTACAGTTTCATACTGATTCTGAGCCTGCTGCATCTCCTCTGCATGCTCCTTAAGCATCTTGCCTGTAGCGTTAGGCACAAGCTTGATATCCGCCAGTACGGATTCTCTTGTAGGTGCATATGGGCTGAGTCTTGGCTCATCTTCTTTTGTATTCTCCGGCTTATCAGTATCCGCATCTTTCTTATTTTCTGAAGGTGTCTCTTCGACCTTCTTAACCTGCTTTGCATCCCCTGAAGCCGTGGCCTTTGAAGTGGTATCTGCTATCTTTACAGATGTCTCAGTTGTCAGCTTACCGCAGCAGGCTGCATTGATACATCCAGCACATGAATCAGGTCTGCATGTTTCAGGTACCTCCTGTCCATTTGCCAGAGCCTCGGCTGCCTTCTTTGCATTTCTTCTATTGATAAATGCAATGATAAACGCAAGCACGAAGAACGCACCCGGTGCAAGTACAAATATTGTAATAGGTGTATAAAGACTAAGCACATTGCCTATGCCCTTAACTATACCTGATGAGCTCTGAAGTCTGTTGCCGTCACCAAGTATCTGGAAACCGAACACACATCCCTTTCCGACAAGCTCTCTGAACATTCCTATGAGTGTAAGTCCAACTGTAAATCCAAGTCCCATTCCAAGTCCATCAAATATAGATGGAAGAACCTTGTTCTTTGAAGCATATGCCTCTGCACGACCCAGGATGATACAGTTTACAACTATAAGTGGTATATACAGTCCAAGGCTGCTGTTGAGTGATGGCAGATATGCCTGCAGCAAAAACTGTATGATCGTAACAAACGATGCAATGATAACTATAAATGACGGTATTCTGACTTTATCAGGTATGACCTTTCTGAGTGCTGAGATCATGAAATTGCTGAGCACTAAAATACATGTGGTTGTAAGTCCCATACCTGCGCCATTGATGGCTGATGAAGTTACAGCCAATGTCGGACACATTCCGAGCATCTGCACGAAGGTTGGGTTCTCCTTGACAATACCGTTATATAAACGCTCTGTACATTTTCCCATTACTTGTCACCTCCGTTCGATGCATCTGATGAATCTGCTGCCCCGCCGTTTATCGACTTTACATATTCAAGTCCTGCATTGACAGCATTTGTGACAGCATTTGTTGTGATGGTAGCACCTGACAGGGCATCTATCTCCTCATCCACAGTAGCACCTGACTTGGTGTACTGGAACTTGTCAACATTCTTTCCGGCAAACTGTGACTTGAAACTGTCTGTGTCCGCCTCCATTCCAAGACCTGCTGTCTCAGAGAGTGAGAGGAATGATATACCATTTGTCGTGCCATCAGATCTGACACCCATTGCAAGCTGAAGATCTCCGCTGTATGCCTCATGTGATGTGACTGTGACCACATATCCAAGCACTGAGCCATCACTACCCTTTGCAGTGACCACTTCATCTATATCTGCATTATATCCCGCATCCGACAGAACCTTTGCTGCCGCATCTGCGTCAAAATCTGCATAACTGTCAAATGAATCCGCGTCGTCAAACACTGTCTTGTATGCCTCTTCCTTAGCCTTCTGTTCAGTAACTGCAATCGGATCCTTTGTGATCTTATATACATATGCAAGTGCAAATCCTGCTATAACCGTGATTATCATGATAGCTATAGTTGCGATCACTATAGACTTTGTATCCATCTTGGACTTTGTTCCCGATGCATCACCCTGGGCTGCAAGCTCTGCGCCCTCTCCAAAACTCTTTGGCTGTGTCCATCTCTCTATGAGTGGAACGAGCAGGTTGGAGAATATGATAGCGTAGGATACTCCCTCTGCGGAACCTCCATAAATTCTAAAACAGAATGTGAGTATACCGAGTATCACGCCGAATACAACCTTACCCACCGGTGTGATCGGTGAGGTAACATAATCAGTTGCCATGAAGAATGCGCCCAGCATAAGACCACCGCCGCACAGGTGTGCTGCCAGAAATGTCATATCAAATCCTCTTCCAGATGCAACTGCATATATCATGATGAGCACTGCAAATGTTCCTATATATGTAAGAGGTATAACCGGCTTTATGACTCTTCTTATCAGAAGATATGCAGCACCCACAAGTATGCATATAACCGATGTCTCACCTATAGTTCCAGGTATATTTCCAAGGAACATATGAAGTACGTTTACATTTGCCAAATCTCCTGTGTTCTTAAGAACCGCAAGTGGTGTGGCTGTTGTAACTCCGTCATATGAGAACGATGTCATCCTTCCTGCAAATGATATGAGCAGGAAACATCTTGCTCCCAGCGCGGGATTCATGAAGTTAAATCCCAATCCGCCAAATAGCTGCTTTACTATGATGATGGCAAATGCACTTCCAAGTATAGCCATCCATACCGGCACATCCGGTGAAAGATTAAGTGCCAGCAAAAGTCCGGTTACAACCGCACTCAGATCACTTATAGTAACCTTTTGGCGCATCATCTTCTGATACATCCACTCAAACAGCACGCACGAAACCACGCATGTGAGTATCAATATCATGGCATTCATTTCAAAGTTGATGATTCCAAATATCGTTGCCGGAAGCAATGCTATTATCACATCCCGCATAATGCTCTGTGTACTTCGCTTATCTCTTACGTGGGGAGATGACGAAATCTTAAATGTATTATCCAATGTGTACACCTCCTACTTCTTTTTATTTGCTATTATGGATTTTCTTGTTCCCGCAATGGTCTGTGTCAAATGCCTCTTTGCCGGGCATACGTATGAGCAACATCCACACTCGCAGCACTCCATTCCGTTATGCGCAAGGAATCCCTCTGTATCCCCATGCTCAGCCAGTGAGGCAAGCATTGAAGGAACAATACGTCCGGGACACACATCAACACAGCGTCCGCATCTTATGCAGTTGCTAGGCTCAAGATCTGCAACCTCGTCATGGCTCATACAGAGAAGAGCTGACACGCCCTTTGTTGCAGGTACATCAAGAGAAAAAAGTGCTTTGCCCATCATCGGTCCACCTGAGATCACTTTTTCCGGAACCACGCCATCCTTAAATCCTCCGGCAGCATCTATCAATTCCTGACAATTAGTTCCCGTCCTAACCATAAGATTGCAAGGATTCTCTATGGCATCACCCGTTATTGTCACTATTCTTGCATAAAGAGGACGACCCTCTATTACCGCCTCGTATATAGATACAATGGTGTCCACATTGTGAACTATACAGCCTGCATCGGCAGGCAGCATCTTAGAATTGACATATCTTCCAGTATTCGCATATATAAGCTGTCTCTCAGCGCCCTGTGGATACTTAGTCTTCATCACATGGACTTCTATCTTGTCGTTATCCTTCACCTTCTCCGACAGAAGTGCTATTGCCTCCGGCTTATTATCTTCTATTGCTATAATTCCCTTAGCGTGGTCAAACAGATTTATGCATATCTCAAGTCCCAGTATCAGTTTGTCCGGCTCTTCTATCATTCTCCTGTAATCGGATGTGAGGTATGGCTCACACTCCGCGCCGTTCACTATTATGTAATCTATGGCGTCCTCATTCTTTGGGGACAGCTTTACATTTGCAGGGAATCCAGCACCACCCATTCCGACAATACCGGCTTCCTTGATGATCTCCTTCACATCCTCCCTATACAGAGTTGACAGATCCTTGACATTTGCAGCAAAATCAATCTCCTCGAACTGGCCATCATTCTCCACAACTATCGATTCAACCCTCGATCCACCAGGCACATACCTAGGCTCTATTGCCTTGACCTTTCCTGATATTGATGAATGTATATTCGCTGACACAAATCCACCGGCCTCCGCAATCTTCTGACCAACCAGGACTCTGTCTCCCCTCTTCACTATAGGTGTGGCTGGTGCTCCTATATGCTGACTAAGCGGATACACACAGTCACCTTTTGGAAGGTATTCTTTGACAGGCTTTTCCATTGACCTGTCTCTTATACACATCTCCGAGCCAACGAGACGCGT
>URJU01000039.1 GCA_900548315.1 uncultured Coprococcus sp.
GAATAAAATCTGAGTGAGAATATAATAATCAAAGGGTTAAAGGGTGGTTTGAATATACAGAGTAATTATATCTGTGTATCGAACCTCCTTTTTTGCGAAAAAGGCCCGATATGTGGAGGCTGTATACAGGCATGTATACCAAGGTTGTGAATCGTTGCTCCATATGTGTATGATAAATATATAGAAGGAAGACAAAAAAGATGAAATATTTGAAGCAGTTTCTTATAATCCTCGCCATATCCTTTATCGGTGAGATACTTAAGTACATAGTTCCACTACCGATTCCGGCAAGTATATATGGTATGGTGATCATGTTCATCTGCCTGCAGACGAAGATTCTCAGGCTGGATGATGTGAAGAGTGTGGGCAAGTTTCTCATAGAGATCATGCCGGTCATGTTCATACCAGCCGGTGTGGGGCTGATGTCATCGTGGGGAACGCTTAAGCCTGTGCTGGTGCCGGTGAGCATCATAACGGTGGTTGTCGTCATAACGGTCATGCTTGCGGCTGGCTGGGTATCACAGCTTATAATAAGGAGAGACAGGAAGAAGGAGACTGAAAATGAGTGATCTGTTTGAATCATCCATATTTGCAGGGGTGACTATAAGCCTTCTGGCATATATGTTTGGAAGTGTACTTAAAAAGAAACTTAAGATAGCTATACTTAACCCACTGCTGGTGTCCATCATAGTGACTATAGTGGTGCTGGTTGTGGCTGATGTGGATTATGACGTGTACAATGAAGGCGCAAAGTATCTGAGCTGGTTTCTCACGCCGGCTACAGTGTGTCTTGCGATCCCACTCTATGAGCAGTGGGAGCTTTTAAAGCACAATTATAAGGCTGTGCTCGGCGGTATAGTTGCCGGAGTAATAACGAGTCTGACTACAGTCCTTGTGTTGTGCAAGGTCATGGGACTTTCCCATAAAGATTACGTGACACTTCTTCCAAAGTCCATAACCACGGCTATCGGAATGGGTGTTTCGGAAGAACTTGGCGGATATGTGACGATCACGGTTGCAGTCATAGTTGTGACCGGAGTGATCGGAAATATAATAGGAGAGATCGTATTCAAGATATTCCGTATCGAAGAGTCTATATCCAAGGGGCTTGCCCTCGGCTCATCAGCCCATGCCATCGGAACTGCCAAGGCGATGGAGATCGGCGAGGTTGAAGGAGCCATGAGTAGTCTGTCGATTGCGGTTACAGGAATACTCACGGTCATACTCGCGTCGGTGTATGCACATTTTATGTAATAGATATAATTGGAGAGAGTTATACTTTTTGTATCTCTCTGAGCTTATACGCAGCCATGAGCTGGAATCTGACCTCCGCATCGGAGAGATCATATTCCAGCTCTTCTTTTATTATCCGGAGCCTGTAATTTATCGTATTCCTGTGGCAGAACATTTTCTCAGATATAAGCTGAACGCTGCCGCTGCACTTCAGATATTCGTACAGTGTGTCCGTCAGCGCTGAGTGATGGGTTTTGTCGTACTCTATGACTCTACCGAGCTGATCTGCGATAAATGAGTGTATGAGCTGTGCATCACTAACTTCCAGAAGAATACGCAGGAATCCGAGACTGTTGTAATTACAATATATGTTGTCTGCGGTAAATTCCCTTGCGGAAATTGCACGGCGGTAACTTTTGGGTAGTTCTGTCAGGGACAGAACCGGGCTTCCGGAACCCATATATATTCTGCGGTCCGGAAATCGTGTCGCCAGAGCCTCTGCGATGTCGGCACATGTGTCTGCGATGGAGCCGGTGGAAGGGCATCTCAGGATAACTGTCGGACTGCCATCATATACAAATGCGTGAAATACAAGATCTGTATTGTTACAGACCTTCTGCAGGATATACATGAACTCGTCTGTTACATCTGTATCGATGGACAGAACGTTGTAGATACCGTTGTTGAATCCGGAGTTTCTTATTGTGTCAGTCTGTTCATCGGTCAGAGAGTTCCCCATGAGAATATTCTGGAAAGCTGCGGTCATGTTGCCGTCATCCCTGGAGTCTTCAAATATCCTGTTGTAGTAGTCGTGGGTTATATCGAATATCCTTGTGTCCCATGGCATGGTGAACAGTGGGAACGAATATCGGTGACACAGTCTGACTATCTCATCGGTTATGTCCTCCTCAAATATATATCTGCCGGTATTCAGAATAAGTCCGCAGGTTCCCCTTTTTATGAGTTCCTTTATAAATGCCCTGAGCCAGTCCTCACGTTCGCTGGAGGTCACGCCGGTTGTGATGATGAGTTCCCCTCCGTTCAAGAATGTGGATGTGGATATATCCTCTGATATGTATACCCAGCTTACGATGTTCTCCATTCCCTTTCCACCGGATATCAGGTTGAGGTTGTATTTTCGCTTGGTATCATAGTACAGATCTCTCAGAAAAATGGCCATGTCAGTGTCCCTCCCTGTATTACGCGCACATATATTGTCCTGTAAAACGGATATAATAAGTTATTATTACTGCATATGAGGTGTATGTCAATGGTGAAAATGTGCTGTGAGCACAAATATGTTCTAATATTTTGTGCCCGGGGAATATGGTTTAGCATCCCGGGTTGTGCGATGCTATATGCAGAGTTAAAAAGGCAGCCGGTGTTTCAGAAAGGAATCCTGCCCTATGCGGATTTCCTGATGTGCAGTCTGCTGGTTGGAAAATAAAGGAGGACAAAATTATGCTTAGAACAGATTTACCAGAGATAATAACAGAGACTCTGCCGGGACCAAAGGCAGCAGAGGTTATAAAGAGAAGAGAGAAGGCTGTGCCATCAGCCATCAGATGTGCGTACCCTGTCGTTATAGATAAAGGTGAAGGAGCTATGATACAGGATGTGGATGGCAACAAGTTCCTCGACTGGATAGGTGGTGTCGGTGTCCTGAATATCGGATTCTCACAGCCTGAGGTCGTTGATGCTGTCAAAGCACAGGCCGACAAATATTTCCACGGTATGTTCAACGTTGTGACTCATGAGGGATATGTGGCACTCGCTGAGAAACTTGCGTCCATCGCACCGGTAAAGGGAGATGAGAGGAAAGTGTTCTTTGCAAACAGTGGAGCTGAGGCTGATGAGAATGCTGTCAAGGTTGCAAAAAGCTTTACAAAGAGACCAAATATCATCGTATTTTCCGGAGCCTTCCACGGCAGAACACACTACACGATGGCCATGACATCCAAGAAGGCTTATGCAAAGGGTATGGGTGAGCTTGCAAATGGCGTGTTCAGGGCACAGTTCCCATATTACTACAGGAATCCTGAGGGAATGCCACAGGAGGCAGCTCTTGATTACTATATGAATTCGCTCACAGATGTATTTGAACAGTGCGCAGCGGCAGATACCATTGCGGCAGTTGTTGTTGAACCTCTTCAGGGAGAGGGTGGATTCATACCTGCGCCTATAGAGTGGGTAAAGGCCGTCAGGAAACTCTGTGATGACAATGGAATCCTTCTTATCGCAGATGAGGTGCAGAGTGGTTTTTGCAGAACAGGAAGAATATTTGCCAGTGTATATTGGCAGGAGGCAGGCGTACAGCCTGATATCATAGCAACAGCCAAGTCTATAGCGGCAGGTGTTCCGCTGTCAGCCATAATCGCAAGATCAGAGATTATGGAGGCTGTCGCTCCTGGAACGATAGGCGGTACATACTGTGGAAATCCACTTGCCTGTGCAGCAGCCCTCAAGACTATCGAGATCATGGAGAGAGATGATCTTGCGGGACGTTCATGCGAGATCGGTGAGAAGGTTGTGGCAAGATACAATGAGCTCAAGGAGAAGTATGAGTGTGTTGGTGATGTCAGAGGACTCGGTGGAATGGTAGGAATAGAGTTTGTCAAGGATAAGAAGACCAAGGAGCCTGCTCCTGAGCTTACATCTGCGGTCATCACCGAGTGTTGGAAACGCGGCCTGCTGGTTGAGGGCGCCGGAACCTACAACAATGTCATAAGATTCCTTGCACCGCTTGTTATCACAGATGAGCAGCTTGCCGCCGGCCTTGATATCTTCGAAGCGGCAGTGGAGGCAGCGGCTAAGTAGACGCTTGAAAAAGCAGAAGATATACGACATAATATATCACAAGGAGGATCCGCGAAAGCGGAAGGATTGCTATGGATTATTTATCACATAATGTTGCTGTTAATCTGAATAGAATGAGGACCTCCAAAGGTATGAGTCTGGATGTGTTGTCTGAGCAGACGGGTGTCAGCAAGAGCATGCTGGCGCAGATTGAGAAGGGCACTGCTAATCCGTCTCTGGGTGTCATGGGCAAGATAGCCAGCGGCCTCAGAGTTGAGTTTCATGAACTTATTGATCCGCCGCCCATGGAGGCCTGTCTTGTGGATCCTGAGGAGCTTGTTCCAATCAAGGAGGCAAAGGGACAGTATAAGGTGTGGACGTGTTTTCCATATGAGGACAGCCATGAGGTGGAGATATATCGCATTGATATTGAGCCGGGAGGCATATATGTCAGCGGTTCACATGGTGAGAAGACAAGAGAATACCTGTCGGTTACAGAGGGTGTTCTGACTGTTGAGGCCGGTGATACAAAACAGAAGGTCGGCAAGAACCAGATATACAGGTTTGAGACAGATAAGGTCCATGTGTACAGCAACGATGGAAATGAAAAGGTGAGCTGTATATGTGTATTCCTGGACTATCACTAACATGGAAACATGTGCGGCATTAAGTGTAAAATAATGTACATACATGCGGCTGCAAAAGATTACCATATGTTCAATATATTGTACGAAATGTTCAATAAAAAAATACTATAAAGTACAGGACAATACAAATAAAGCCAGATAATAAGCCAATCTTAAGAAAATTAAGAAAAGGTGTTGACATGTATTATATTGAGTGGTATCTTAAATGTGTCAAATATAAAGAACAAGAATTTAAGGCAAAGGAGCCTGGACGAATACTCGTCCGCTGTCTCCTTTGCCTTTTTTAATGCGGAGGTAAGGATTATGAAATTAAAAGACACAGGATTAACATTTCAGGACATCAAGGACAAGGTAGACAAGTACATGATCGAGACATATGAGCGTTTCGATTTCCTCGCTGAGACAGCAAAGGATATGTACATATATGATGAGAATGGCAACGGATATCTTGATTTCTATGCTGGAATCGCAGTAAACAGCGCAGGTAACTGTAATGAGAAGGTTGTCGAGGCTGTCAAGGATCAGGTCGGTGACATCATGCACACATTCAACTATCCTTACACAATTCCACAGGCACTGCTCGCTGAGAAGGTTTGTACAACAATCGGAATGGATAAGATATTCTTCCAGAACTCAGGAACAGAGGCCAATGAGGCTATGATCAAGATGGCTCGTAAGTATGGTATTGAGAAATATGGTCCAAACCGTTACCATATCGTAACTGCAAAGCAGGGTTTCCACGGAAGAACATTCGGTGCCATGTCAGCAACAGGTCAGCCAGGAAATGGCTGCCAGGTGGGATTTGGTCCTATGACATACGGCTTCTCATATGCACCTTACAATGACCTTCAGGCATTCAAGGATGCGTGTACAGAGAACACGATAGCGATCATGGTTGAGCCTGTACAGGGCGAGGGAGGTGTACATCCTGCAACAATGGAATTCATGAAGGGACTCAGAGAGTTCTGTGATGAGAATGACATGCTTCTCCTTATAGATGAGGTTCAGACAGGCTGGTGCAGAACAGGAAATATCATGTCATACATGAATTACGGAATCAAGCCGGATATCGTATCCATGGCAAAGGCTCTCGGCGGCGGAATGCCGATTGGAGCTATATGTGCAACCGCTGAGGTAGCAAAGGCATTTACACCTGGTTCACATGGAACAACATTTGGCGGACATCCTGTATCATGTGCAGCAGCACTTGCTGAGGTAAATGAGCTGCTTGACAGAGATCTTGCAGGAAATGCAAAGAAGATGGGAGATTACTTCGCAGCAAAGCTTGAGAAGATCCCACATGTAAAGGAAGTGAGACATCAGGGCCTCCTGGTTGGTGTTGAGTTTGATGATACGATCGGCGGTGTAGATGTAAAGCATGGATGTCTCGACAGAAAGCTACTGATCACAGCCATCGGAGCCCATATAATCCGTATGATTCCACCACTTATCGTGAACGAAGAGCAGTGTGATAAGGCTGTTGAGATCATCACAGATGCAGTGGCAGAATTAAGTAAATAGGGGAAACGCGAAGCCCCTGGAAGGAGCGATGTAGATGAAACATTTTGTTGTGACCGTTGGATGTGAATATGGCAGCGGTGGAATTGAGATTGGCAAGATGGTAGCAAAATCTCTGGGAGTTGAGTATTACGACAGAGATCTGATAGATAAGGTCGTTGAGGAGATTGGTGTTGACAGAGATCTTGTCAAGAAGGCGGATCAGGGCGAGACAGTCAAGTATGAATTTGATACAAGCTTTGGCCCGAGATATGCAAACCTTACAAACAGGGTTATTTATAAGCAGTTTGAGGTTATCAATAAATTTGCAGAGAAATCTTCCTGCATCATCATAGGACGGTGCAGTAATTATATACTCAAGGACAGAGATGACTGTCTGAATGTATTCATATATGCACCTACAGAGAAGAGAATACAGTATGTCATGGAGAAGAAGGGTCTTGATCATGACAAGGCGGCTGAACTTGTCAAGTACAACGATGGAATGCTCAGTTCCAGATATAACTACATGACAGGCGGAGATATGAGAGACTGCAGCATGCGAGACATGATGATAGATTCCAGTGTACTTGGCCTTGAGAAAACTGCAAAGTACATACTTCAGATGATAGATCTGAGATTTGAGGATTAAGCAAAAAGAAATTGTGAATTAAGAGATATATGCAATTCCAACTACATCGCGAATATAGAAAATGACAATGGCGTCAGATGAACACGGAAAGTGTGATTCCTGACGCCATTTTTTTAACATTTTAACAAACTGTGGATGGTGTGCTTGGATGTATTAGAAAGGATGATATTATGGCAGGAAAAAAATCAGAATTTGATAAAGTATTTTCTGCCTGGGACATACTGGTGATAGCCTTTGGAGCCATGATCGGCTGGGGCTGGGTAGTATCCTCAGGCGACTGGATCACGAGAGGTGGAGTAATAGGAGCGGCCATCGGATTTGCACTTGGCGGTGTGATGGTATTCTTCGTTGGACTCACATATGCAGAGCTTACAGCAGCCATGCCTCAGTGCGGCGGCGAGCATGTGTTCAGCTATAAGGCTATGGGACCGATAGGTTCTTACATATGTACATGGGCTATCGTACTTGGATATGTCAGTGTTGTATGTTTCGAGGCGTGTGCACTTCCAACCATCATCACTTATATATATCCAAAGTTCCTTCAGGGATATCTGTACACGGTGGCAGGTTTTGATATCTATGCATCGTGGCTTGCGGTTGCAATAATAGTTGCGATATTTATAACATATATCAATATAAAGGGAGCGAAGACAGCAGCACTTCTGCAGACCATACTTACAGTTGTGATCGGTGGTGTTGGTATTCTTCTCATAGTTGCATCAGTTGTGACAGGAGATGCTTCAAACCTTGACGGACAGATGTTCAACGGAGACTCCACAGGGGAGATATTTAAGACTATCCTCAGAGTTGCTGTTACCACACCATTCTTCTTCATTGGATTCGACGTAATCCCACAGGCTGCAGAGGAGATCAACGTTCCACTCAAGAAGATCGGTAAGATCATGATACTCTCAATTGTTCTTGCGGTTGCATTCTATGCACTTATCATCATAGGTGTAGGTTATGTCATGAATTCATCTGAGATAGCTGCATCCATGGATGGATCAGGTCTTGTTACAGCGGATGCCATGGCAAAGGCATTCAACAGCAGTATTATGTCGAAGGTTCTTATTGTAGGAGGTATGTGCGGTATCGTTACTAGCTGGAACTCATTCCTCATCGGAGGAAGCCGTGCAATGTACTCCATGGCAGAGTCATACATGATCCCGAAGACATTTGCAAAGCTCCACAAGAAACACAAGACACCTGTAAATGCACTTTACCTCATCGGTTTCCTCTCAGTTCTTGCACCTCTTGCAGGGCGTAAGATGCTGGTATGGATAGTTGACGCAGGTAACTTTGGATGCTGTCTTGCATATTGCATGGTATCCCTTTCATTCCTGATACTCAGGAAGAAGGCACCGGATATGAAGAGACCATATAAGGTTAAGCATTATAAGATCGTTGGTGTGCTGGCAGTTCTCATGTCTGGTTTTATGGTTGTGATGTACATAGTTCCAAATTCAGGAAGTGCACTCGTGTGGCAGGAATGGGCTATGGCAGGTGGCTGGTCACTTCTTGGTGTGGTATTCTTCATAATATGTAAGCTTAAATATAAAGAAAAATTCGCTTCACATGTCGATGTTCTCATTGATGATGAGATCGTAGATGAGGAAGAGAACAGAGAGGAAGAGGTCAAGGCTGCTATCGAGCTTGTTATGGCTGAGGAGGATGAGACAAAATTTGTTCAGCCTATTGCCTTCAATTATAATCTCCCTGTAAATATTGCATTTGGTACCGGAAAGGTTGCTCAGACCGGTGAACTCACTAAGCCATATGGTAAGAAAGCACTTATTGTCACAGGCCGCAGCAGCGCAAAGAAGTCAGGCTTGTATGACAAGGTAAATGACAGCCTGAAAGCAGCAGGGCTTGAGACTGCACTGTTTGATAAGGTTGCACAGAATCCGCTCACTACAACAGCTATGGAAGGTGCAGAATTTGCCAAGGCGAATGGCTGTGATGTGGTAGTCGCCATAGGTGGTGGAAGCATCATGGATTGTGCAAAGGCTATAGCGTTCCTGGCACTCAATGATGGGGACATCAACGATTACATATTCGGCAGAAAGACTGGTGATACAGCACTTCCGTTAGTACTTATTCCTACAACCTGCGGAACAGGTTCAGAGGGAAATGGATTTGCTGTTCTCACAAATCCGGAAAACGGCGACAAGAAGTCGCTCAGGTGCAATGCCATCGTGGCAAAGGTATCAATCGTGGATCCGGACTGCATGAAGACCATGCCAAAGCATGTGCTTGCAGCGGTTGGATTCGATGCACTGTGCCACTGCATGGAGGCATACACATCGAAGATCTCGCAGCCATTTACAGATGCACTTGCGCTGTATGCGATTGATCTTATCGCCCACAATCTTGTGGATGTATATAAGGGCAGAGGAACCCAGGAGAGCTGGGAGAAGATAACACTGGCCAGCACCATAGGTGGTATGGTCATCAACACAGCCGGAGTTACACTGGCTCACGGAATGGAGCATCCGGCCAGCGGACTTAAGGACATAGTTCACGGCAAGGGTCTTGCAGCTCTGACACCTGTTATCATTGAGGCATCCTACAAGGGGGATCACTTCAAGTTTGCAAAGATTGCCAGAATATTTGGCGGTATCACGGCGGATGATCTGGCACCGAAGATCAGAACTCTTCTGAAGAATCTTGATCTTGATGTCAAGCTTTCAGACCTTGAAATTGAGGAGAAGGATATTCCTTGGATGGCTGAGAACTGCATGAAGGTTTCAGCAGCCAGTATAGCAAATAACCCTGTGGTATTCACACAGGAGGAGATCGCTGATATATATAAGATGGCAATGTAGATTGAACGATTTTAAATACGGATATTAGCATGGGAATCTGTTCATTATCTAAATAAAGATGATGAGCAGATTCTCTTTTTGTGATACCTGCACTTGAAATATTTTTTATCTGTGGTATCTTATGGAGATGAAACTATAAAAGGACATACAGAGGAAGTAAGTCATGAAAAGAAAAAATCGTGAACTCAGACAGACATCTGAGACCTTCCTGCTAAGTGCCATACTTGCGCTTTCGGGAGGATTTCAGGATGCTTATACATACAATGCCAGAGATGAGGTGTTCTCCAATGCCCAGACAGGAAATGTGGTATTGATGAGTCAGCACCTTATGATGGGGGATATACAGATTGCACTTAGATACCTTTTCCCTATAATAGCATTTGCGATGGGAGTTTTGGTGGCGGAGAGGATAAGCCACAGATATAAGAACGCATCCCGCATCCACTGGAGGCAGATTGTTGTGCTGGTGGAGATAGTGATATTGTTCGCAGTGGGGTTTATCCCGGTAAGATTCAATCTGCTTGCCACTATGCTTGTTTCATTTGCGTGTTCAATGCAGGTTCAGACCTTCAGGAAAGTGAATGGCTACGGATATGCCAGCACGATGTGCATAGGAAATCTTCGAAGTGGAACGGAGAGCCTATCGGTATACCTCAGAGATAAAGAACCTGGGGCGCTAAGAAAGGCTATGCATTATTATGGAATAATAATCATATTTGCAGTGGGAGCCGGGGCAGGCGGTGTGTGCACATTACACCTTGGACTGAAGTCTATTTGGATATCCAGTGTACTTCTTATAATGGCGCATCTCATGATGTATAAAGAAAAGAGATAGAAGGGGTAAAAGAGATAAAATTATCCTGAAACGACAGAAAAGAGACTCAAAGATACAAGATTGAATATTTTGTATCTTTGAGCCTCTTTTTGTATTTAAAAAAGAGAAAATTTCCTTCCTGACTCTCAAATCAGCAATTTAGGAAAAGTCGCCACACAGCATTGACTTTGGATCACATTCTTCCCTCGTACACCGCTTCGTTCGTAAATTCTATTCCAAGTTTCTTGAACGTGTTCATATCAACAGCCGACAGTATTGCTGATGTGTGCAGCTGACATCCGGCAAGCTTTGGAAGCTGCTGCAGAGCAAGCTTTGCATTTGGATCTGATACAGCACACATTGAAAGGGCAATGAGAACCTCGTCTGTGTGAAGTCTTGGATTCCTGCTGCCAAGGTACTGAGTCTTCAGTTTCTGTATAGGCTCGATAAATGTCCTTGAGATTAGATGAGTCTTCTTGTCGATGCCGCCAAGGATCTTGATGGCATTAAGGAGGACTGCTGATGAAGGTCCGAGAAGGTCTGAGGTTGAACCTGTAACTATGGTTCCGTCTGGCAGTTCAAGCGCTGCAGCGGCAGAACCGGTCTCCTCGGCAAGTCTGTTGGCGACAGGGACAACAGCGCGGTCATCTACAGTGATCTTTGCCTGCTTCATGATGAGCTCCTGCTTGTAGACCTCATCCTTTGTAGCCTCATCTCTGACAAATCTGTTCACAGACTGATAATATCTTCTTATGATCTCCTGTTTTGAAGCCTCCTGGCATGCCTCATCGTCAACGATACAGTTTCCTGCCATGTTGACACCCATGTCTGTGGGGGATTTGTATGGGCAGTATCCATAGATGCCCTCGAACATAGCCGCAAGAACAGGATAGATTTCTATGTCACGGTTGTAGTTGACGGTGGTTTCGCCATACGCCTCCAGATGAAACGGATCAATCATGTTCACATCGTTGAGGTCTGCTGTTGCTGCCTCATAAGCAAGATTGACAGGGTGCTTGAGAGGTATATTCCAGATTGGAAATGTCTCGAACTTTGCATAGCCCGCCTTCACACCACGTTTGTTCTCATGGTAGAGCTGAGAAAGGCATGTTGCCATCTTGCCGCTTCCAGGTCCCGGTGCAGTGACGATGACGAGAGGTCTTGTGGTTTCGACATATTCGTTCCTGCCGTATCCATCGTCGCTGACGATCTTTTCTACATTGTTTGGATAGCCGTCTATTGAATAATGGTGGTAAACTTTAATTCCTATTGCCTCTAGCTTTTTCTGGAATACATCTGCAGAAGACTGTCCAGCGTATCTTGTAATGACAACACTACTCACATACAGTCCTTTTTCTTTGTAAACACCGATCAGTCTGATGACATCCTGATCATAAGTTATGCCGAGGTCATGTCTGATCTTGTTGCGTTCTATATCGGCAGCATTGATGGAAATGATCATCTCAGCCTGATCTGCAAGCTGGAGAAGCATCTGCAGCTTACTGTCCGGTGCAAATCCCGGAAGGACTCTGGATGCGTGGTAGTCATCGAATAACTTTCCGCCAAATTCCAGATACAGCTTGTCTCCGAATTGTCCGATTCTCTCTCTGATATGCTCAGACTGCATGGACAGATATTTGTCATTGTCAAAGCCAATTTTTCTCATCTTGTGAATCTCCTTAAACTATAATTGAGCAGGCACATGAATTGCCTGCGTATCTCTTTATGAAAAATTATTCTGCCCCAAAAACTAAGTGATAGATAGAACCTGTCTTGGCTGGGACAGAAACATTTTATAAAATAATGTAACAAGAAATAATACTTAAAATTATAAAGCATTCTATAAGAGAATACCACACAGATGGGAGAAAAAACAGAGGAAAGTTCGGCAAATTTGCAAATGTAATAATATAGTAAAATTTTTCTGTATTGTCATGTTTTGTATTGAAAATAATGGGCAGATTGGGTAGAGTAAGGATGTAAGGGTAACACTTACAAATGGTAGAACGTAGAAGGATCGTTGCCTGAAAGAACGCGACGTTTCTAGAAAAACAAGCCGGTCTTGCGTGGTCGTATTGAACGTATTGGAATTGAAGAAGAACAGATAAAATTGCAGTGATAGGAGGTACAAACATGAGTGCAGATTACATCACAATGACCATACCAAAACAGAAGAGGATAGCTCTTATCGCCCATGATGCGAAGAAGGAAGAACTCATCAAATGGTGCGAGGATAACAAAGAAATATTGAGCCAGCATGAGCTGTGCGGAACGGGAACCACAGCCCGAATGATAACAGATAGAACCAATCTTCAGGTGAAGGGTTACAACAGCGGCCCGCTTGGAGGAGACCAACAGATTGGTGCGAAGATTGTCGAGGGAAGGATAGATTTTGTAGTTTTCTTCTCTGATCCCCTCACGGCAGCTCCACACGATCCGGATGTGAAGGCTCTGCTCCGTATCGCTCAGGTATACGACATACCGATGGCGAACAACAAAGCCACAGCGGACTTTATGATCCAGTCGAAACTGATGGATGAGACGTATGATCATCAGGTTATAAACTTCCAGAAGAATATCGACAACAGGGCGAATACGCTGGGAAAATAAAATGAGGTATATAAGCGGCGAGTTTGATCAAAAAATTAATGTTGAGGAATGCACAAGACATGTGAAACTGGAAACATATAGTTTGATGTCTTGTGCATTTTGCGTATAAAGGTATAAATATACAAAAAATATTGGCGTAAATGTACAAAAAACATTGTTGCAAAGATATTCAGGTGTTATAATTAGAATATAGGTCTTTCGAAAGTTTTGTAGATAGATCTATATGTTGCATAGTGGTAGACACATACATTAAAGAGAGGAGAGATGTACATGAAAATGAGAGGGAAAGTGTTTTTAACTGCGCTGTGCGCTGGCATGATGCTGGCAGGGGCAAGCGCGATGCCGGTTACAGCATTTGCTGGTACAGCTGGAACTGCAACAGTTGCAGAGAGTACAGATGGCGATGCTGTTCAAATTGAGGCGGGCAAGGATTTTACGTTGACATTTGATGAGAGTAACACGACGTATGAGATGAAGTTTACTCCAGATAAGGATGGCAGATATATATTCTTTGCACCTTCGGGGCAGAGCATAACGACAAATAATAATATATATAACTCAAAAAAAATGGTGCAGCCGCTCAGGTATTATTTTTATGACACCTGTCTCTTATACACATCTCCGAGCCCACGAGACGCGTAGTAATCTCGT
>URJU01000040.1 GCA_900548315.1 uncultured Coprococcus sp.
CGAGATTACTACGCGTCTCGTGGGCTCGGAGATGTGTATAAGAGACAGATCGCGCACGGCTCGGGAGTGGTCTTCATGTGATATATCATAAGCTGCTCCCACCATATGTTCTGGCTCACGTCTGATTCATATCTGAGTCCGATCCACATATGCAGCTCTCTCTGGATGCATCCACCACACTACTCTTTCCGTCTATGCCTTTGTCATATCTGCCACCTAGTGTAGCACGATATATTTTTTTTCACAATAGTATTTTTTATTTTTTTGCCTTTATTTTTTCAACCATTTTCAGCCAATCAAACAGCCAACAGACTTCTCTCTACCTCATCTCCATGGAAAGACTCATATCCTGGCCGTCCACCATAAGAGTTCCCATGCTGCCACATACCACAGGTATCATCGGTGACAGATGTCCGAGATCCACATCCATCACAACAGGCACATTGTATTTTCCTATGATTCCCAGCACAGCCTGATATTGGTCAAGACCCATCATCTCCTGTCCGAACTGCAGCGGTCTGCCGATCATAAATCCCTTGCAGTATCTGAACCATCCGCCACCATCCATCTGCCACATAGCACGTCTTATGGACATAACGTTCAGATCGCAGGACTCAAGGAACCAGATAAATCCATCATCCTTATATCTCTCAAGGAATTCGCCAACATGGTCAAACTTTGTTCCTATAAGGTTCACCAGACAGTCCATGCAGCCGCCTATCATTCGCCCGCTCACCTGGAACTTCTCAGGATAGCCCTTTATCACTCTTGGCTCTGTGATGTTGTATGGCAGGAATGGATGTTCCTCATCCCTGAGGGACTCCTTCTCCCATCCGTCGTATCCGGCAAATGACAGTTTCTGTCCCTGAAGAACCGCCATAGCATCCGCAACTGATCGGTGCCACGGCTCCTGTCCAAATGCCGCCGCACACGGACCATATATGGACGCCGTATCGCACAACGTTGTGAGCAGGAATGTGAGATTTGTGTTGTCAGAATATCCCATAAACCACTTCGGATCTGCTGCCCTCAGCCCGTCAAAATCAATATAGTTAAGTATCTCGCACATGAGCTCTCCGCCGCCGCAGGATATGAGTGCATCGTTCTTCTCCGATGTGTAATAGTCATTTATCTCCTGCCCGCACAGCTCAGGCTTATTGCTGATTCCTATACCTTCGCCTGTATAGCAATTTGGCCCGATCTGTATACCGAATCCCATATTCCTGAAGTTCTCCTGCGCCCTGCCAAATGCAGTCTTATACGGCTCCGTATCACAGCCAAATGATGGCGCAACGAAACCTATCGTATCGCCCCTTTTTATAAATTTCGGAAATCTCATATATTATCCGCAGGTATCCCTGCTACCTCCTTCTACATCAGTTTCAATATCCACTCCACCACGAACACAGTCACACATGCCGCAGCAGCCACAACTATAAGTCCCTTCTGCTTTATTCCAAGTATGAGTGCAACCGCAAATCCACACACAGCGCTTATGATGCTCTCTGTACTGTATAGTATAGACGGAAGTGTCAGCGCCGTGAGACATGAATACGGCACATAATAGAGGAACGAATTGACAAATCTGTTCTCTATCTTCTTGCGGAACGCCACAAGCGGCACCATTCTTATGAGGTAGGTGACGACCGCCATGGTTATTATATATATGTATATATTCATCACTGCACCTCCTCTTTCTCAGCAGTTCCCACTGGGAAGAATATAGCCCCTATCACAGAGGCTGCCACCGTGCTTATGATTATGGCAATTCCAGTCGATATAAACTTGAATATCGGAACGTAATACAACACGCATGATATGGCAGCAGCCACAAGTGCCACTATGGCAACCGGTCTGGACTTCCTGGCAACCGGCATGACTATGGCGACGAACATTCCGTAGAGCGCCAGACTGAGTGCGCTGCTGATTGACTTTGGAAGAAGTCCTGAGGCAATCGCACCGAACAGGGTTCCGCCTGTCCAGCCGACTATCGGCAGCAGCTGAAGTCCTATCATATAGCCAAATGTCAATTCCTTCACATGTCCCATAGCAACCGCAAATATCTCGTCAGTATTTGCAAATGCGATCACAAGCCTCTCCTTGATGCCCACTGCCTCCCCAAGTTTCTGCGAGAGTGACAGACTCATAAGGGAATATCTCAGGTTGATTATGAACTGTGTGAGTATCATCTCAACCAGTGTTCCCCCCGCAAGGATGATCTTGAGTCCGGCAAACTGTCCCGCACTGGTTACATTTGTCAGGCTTATGATGACCGCCTGAAAACTCGTAAGTCCTCCTTTCACCGCCAGCAGGCCAAAACTAAAACTTACCGCGAAATACCCCAGTGCTATCGGTATTCCATCCTTTAATCCTTTTCTAAATTCCATCTCTAATACTACTTCTTTCGTTACAAATTTGTGTTATCTCTTTCGCCTGCGTCCCCCACAGTCGTAGCACTTCACATACTTCCACACAAGCCTCTCCTTAAAGTTCAGACTCCAATACGTGTATGCTCTTATCTTATTATAAAGCTTTCTTGCCATCTTTAACTGCTCGTCATCCGGTACGATCTGTCCGTACACAGCAGCCTGAACGCAAGCCACAAATGTCCTAAACTCGTCTCCGCCTATGATCCTGATCCTCTCGGTGACAATATCAGCATACTCGCTGTCATCCGAGCCTACACCGTCTGTAAGATCTGCGAATGTGAGCATATCCCACATGGCTGCCGACATTTCATGTACAGCCGTTATACGATCTCTGCCAACAAGCTTACGTCTGCGGCGAGTCACTATAACCCTCCTTCTTAGCACGACAAATACCACAAGGATCACAACTGCCAATATGATTGCTGCCGTTATCTTGAATGGTCTGCTGTCAAACAGTTCTGACAGTCCATTTGACGAATCACCTTCTCCGGTTCCACTGCCATCTGTGTTGTTCTCCGTTGCAGTCTCACTCACTGAGGATGCCTGATTCTCCGTACTGTTTCCTGACGGATTCTCGCTGCTGTCCGTCGTCATCTCCTCCGTATCCTGCGTCGTGACCTCTGTCGAAACTTCAGTGGTTACCTCTTCCGTCGTTGACTCAGTGTCACTGCCTTCGGAGCCGTCAGTTTTCTGTCCATCCTGATTACCTGAGTTGTCCGGCTCGTCTGGTATTCCCAGCGTGTCTGCACGATTTCCCAGAGGTGTGGCGTCCACGATCACCCAATCTTTTCGTTCTTTTTCGTATGCCTCTATCCAGGCATGGCTGTATTTTTCAAGTATATATGCATGATATGTTCCATCTGACTGTCTTGTCCATGCCGCTGACGGAACCACATATCCTGTATTATACTTTGTAGGAATCCCCGCCGTTCTGAGGCCTATCGCGGCAGCTGATGCAAAATGTATACAGTACCCCTCATGTCCGGTATATAGTGCATAAAGAATTGGATCCTTCGATTCATCAAATGGTTTCGGTGTTATTGTATATGATATATGCTGCCGTATATACTCAACAACCTTGTCCGCGACAACAGCATCCTCAGATGTATCATCTGAAATCTCCTCTATAGCCTTTTCATACCCGCTGAACGTGTCCTTATCGTATCTCAGCAGGATCTCACTGTCATAACTGTAACCTATATCCCTGTTTCTCCACGTCCCCTTGTCATACACTACATAACTTCGTGATTTTACGTACAGATTTCCCTCTGGCTTGTCATTTCTCGTGATCTCATCCACCACCTCATCAGATGGATCAACAGAACTTCCATCAACCTTATAATAAGTCGAATACCCCTTCCCGGAATCACCTGCAAAGAAATATTCTACATTTTCCACCATTTCTATGAGTACACCCTGGAACTTCACACCGCGTTCATATGCTTTGCCGTATATCAACAAAGCTGCAACTATACACGCAGCAAGAACCGTTAGAGGAATCGTCACATTCCAGACCACTGACAGTGGTTGTCCGTTTCTCATCAGCACATACCTTATCACTATGAGCGACAGTACCGTAAGTATGACTCCAGCCGGGCTCACGCGCACATCCAGCATAGCCCCAGATGCCATAAACAAAAATGCCAGACCGACCGCAATCATTATACTGTCACATCTAAATATCATATATGCGGCAAAGAACATTGCCACCGCTGTGACGAACAGTACAAACTCATATACAGCACCCACGCTTATGTAGTCAAGCTCTATAGCTCCCGTCTTGACACCATATGCCTTCTTTAACTCATAAGCTATGCTGTATATCACTCCTCTGCCACCAGCGTACAACATCTTGCGTCTGGCCAGTCCCCACACCAGAAGTGTACACACCGGTACCAGTATATCTACAAGTCTCTTCTCTTTTCTGAGAAGGTACCAACAGCTATAGACCGCCGCTATGACCAGTCCTCCGACAACACACATCTCCATCAGATTGGCTGACTCCATATATTTATTTATATCTGAACTGAACGCTATATCACCAACCAGATATGCTATACCCGATGTCAGCATCCAAACCGCCAGACTCAATATAATCTTCAACTTTACACCTCTATCCGAACCAGATGTCACTGATTCTCTATAAACCTCTTCATTCTATGTCTACACTAAACCGTGAGACAGATATGAGTAAGATCTTCCTTCAATGTCTCAAACTCAACATGATAACTGTCATCCCCGCACTGTATATTTCCCTTCATGTCTATGTCTATAAAACTTGTAAAATCCTCACCACGGTATTTCTCCCTGTACATGCCTATCACATCATACCTGTCCATACTGCGAGCATCCACATATGACATGCGCGCTGCGGCATCATATACATCTTCCTCCTTTGTTATCCTATAACGGGTGATCGACATCTCCTCAGGATCATACCACGCTATAAAATGTGGTACCTTTATGTCTATGAGTGAAAAGCTCAGAGAAACCATGGATTCAAGAACCGCAGACATTGCATGACCATAATTCTTGCAGTCACTGCCGTCCAGATTTACGCATATTATCACGGGACATGACAGTGTCTTGTTCATGTCTCTCACCATTATCTCATCCTGTCTCGCAGTGAGTTTCCAATGTATATTTCTGACGCTGTCGCCAGGTCTGTATTCTCTTACCTGATAAACCTCAGAGGAGTCCTCTCCACGTATATCTGCATGATACACATCGCTGTCAGTTACAAAATCCCTAGTGTTCTTCGTGACATTCACCGGCATGAGATAACACTGTGGGAGTACATAGACATTTGCTGTGTTTTTGATCTTCTTTTTAATATAGAACATATGAAATGCATCATACACACGCACACATGTGGCGGCTATCTCATATCTTCCGCTCACAGATAGTGCCATATCTCCCTGACACACACCATTACCATTGTCTATCTGTCTGAAAGTGCTGTTCTGTTTCCTCTTCATACCGGCAGCCATGACTCTAAAGACTGCCGACACGTACGGCACCTGCCCCGAATCCGACCTCACCGTGAGTTCTGGATGGAACGTCCTGTTTTTCTCAACAACTGGTATGTTCATCTGCATTTTTATGTCTGTCCTGACATACCTTATAAACAAGCCTACAAGCAGGCACACCATGACCGCCATCATGAGTACGGCTGCATAAAAATATGCCTCCTCATTGTTGATTATACCTATATATACACAAATCAGAATCAGTGCAATATATATTATTCCTCTTTTCATATTCTACCTGCTATCCCGGTAAAACCTACCGTCCTATCTCGCCCTGCTGTTTCTTCGTCTCACCGATGGTTTGTACACATGTTCCATGATATCCTTGAGGACCGCCTCCGGTGTAATGTGGTTGACTCTCGCCTTTGCATTCAGAATTATCCTGTGTCTCACCACATCCTTCCACACCATCTGAACATCCTCCGGTATGACAAAATCTCTTCCACTTATATATGCCCAGCTCTTTGCCATCTTTGTCAGCGCGATGGTTCCTCTCGGGCTTACGCCAAGTTCCAAACTCGGATTATCTCTTGTCTCCGTTACAAGCTGTCCTATATACGTATACACCTCATCGCTGACCTTCACATGAGTCACCTCTTCCCTGATCATACGCAGCTCCGATGCTCCTATGACTGGATGTATCTCCTCAAATCCCTGAGCAGACGTTCTTCCTTTCACAATATCAAGCTCATTCTCCATGGACGGATATCCCAGCTTGAGGCACACCATAAATCTGTCCAACTGTGAATCCGGAAGGAGCTGTGTTCCAGCACTTCCGATGGGATTCTCCGTTGCGATCACTATGAACGGCTCCGGAACTGGATATGTGACACCATCAACAGTGACTTGCCCCTCCTCCATTACCTCCAGCAATGCCGACTGTGTCTTCGGAGATGTTCTGTTGATTTCATCGGCGAGAAACAGATTGCACATAACCGCCCCAGGTCTGTACACAAATTTATTTGTCACCTTATCATACATAGTAAATCCTGTTATATCTCCCGGCAGTACATCTGGAGTAAACTGCATTCGCTTGTTCTCAAGTCCCATCGCATTTGCAAATGCAAGAGCCATGGTGGTCTTGCCGACCCCGGGAACATCATCCATAAGTATGTTGCCACCGGCTATTATTGATGCCATGATCTTGGCAACACAGATATCTTTTCCCACCACAACCTTCTTAACCTCTTCTATAACATCTAGTACCTTGCCATTATAATTCATATCAATCTCCAATCCATATACTTTATATTCGCATATCTCAAATATACATACATCGGGAGGACACTGAAATTGTCCTCCCGATATATCGTATTCAATTCGCAAGCTGCGACTTTACCGTATCTATATTGCCCATTATGATTTTATATGTATCATTGTCCCCATAAATTCCATAGATCTCCTCGGCTGCCAGTTCATAATATTTCAGTGCCTGTACAAGCTCCCCCTGCCTGTACCACGCCTCCGCCACCGCAGACAATGCAGCACTGTAATGATAGCCACGTTCTCCCATCAGCTGATATCTTCTAACTGCCTCCGTCAATCGATCCTTCGCATCTTCCAATCTTCCTGCCCTGAGAAGACTCTCACCAAGATTCACATATGTCGCAGCTATCTCTGTAGCAGCTTTCTCATGTCTTTCTATTATTGACAGTGCGTGTTCAAATGAATCCACCGCCTTGTCGTACTCTCCAAGATCCTGATAAAGCAGTGCAACATTATTGTAATATGTAGCGATAAGTATATCATTCGAGCCTACCTGGCCCTGATATATCTCCTTCACTTTTCTAAAATACGCAAGTGACTCCAGAAGATTGCCAGCCATTCTATTGGTATTCGCCACATTCATGAGCGTTGTCCCATATGTCACAGTATCCTCTATATCCATCTTCTTCGCCAGCCTCATCACCTGTCTGCAGAAATAGAGTGCCTTGTCGTACTCTCCTGTAGACCGGTGAAAGCTGATCAACTCATTGTATATAGCCTGCATGGAATCTCGATCACCATCATACTCAGCCTCACTGAGTACCTGTGTCAGGTATCTCTCGACCTCAGTTATTCTATTTTCTGCAAACAGCCTGTCCAGTTGGTCTGATATGTCATTAATATTCATCCGATATTCCTCCATGCTATAGCTAATTTAACATTCCGCAAATCAAATGATCTGAATCAATCCTATTTGCACATCATAACACAACGAGATTTGCCTTGTCTATATTGCCCGACTCAAAGTTCACCGCATTGTCCAGTGTTGTCCTGCTTATAGCCTCAAGAGCCTCCTCCGTCAAAAATCCCTGATGGGATGTCACTATGACATTTGGGAATGACAACAGTCTTGCAGTTATGGATGTTTCCAGTATATCATCCTCCCTGTTCTCGAATACATTGTGTGTCTCCTCCTCGTATACATCCAACCCCACTCCGAAGAACTTCCTGCTCCGTATTCCTGCTATGAGATCATCTGTTTTAATGAGGGCTCCCCTGGATGTGTTGACCAATATCACCTTATCCTTCATCTGAGATATCGTATTTTTGTTTATGAGATGATATGTGTCATCTGTGAGTGGACAGTGAAGTGATATGAGATCCGATGTCTTGAGCAATTCCGACAATTCCACATATGTTGCAAAGTCGAGATCCGGATTTTTGTACATATCATATGCAATGACATTCATCCCAAATCCACGGCATATCCTCGCCATGGCAGCACCTATCTTGCCAGTTCCTACTATTCCCGCAGTCTTGCCATGGAAATTCATTCCGGTGAGTCCCACCAGGCTGAAGTTGTTCTCTCTAACTTTGATATAACTCTTGTGTATTTTCCTATTAACTGCCATAGCCAGTGCCATTGCGTGTTCAGCCACAGCCTCCGGAGAATATCCCGGTACTCTGAGAACCGCCATACCGCAATCTTTTGTCGCCTCCAGGTCAACGTTGTTAAACCCGGCGCATCTCATGAGTATCAATCTGACCCCCACCTCATTCAGGGCATATACCACGGATGCACTCACATCTGAACTCACAAATGCGCATATCGCATCGTATCCCCTAGCCAGTTTCGCTGTTCTAACCGACAAATCTGCATCGACGTAATCTATGCACAGCTGAGGGTAATGATCTTTTATAGCATCAAATGAATCCCTGTCATATTTCTTTGTATCATAAAACAAAATGTTCATACATATGTCACCTCTCTTAAAATAGTTGTCTTTAGTATACCATCTTTCGCTTTCATTTATCATGGAATGTACAGATAAACTTCATAAAAAAAGACATACGGCATCACCTGATATCCGCATGTCCCTGATCTTAGTCTTTTTCATTCGTCGCACTGTGATGCGTTCCCCCGGACAATATCGCCGTAAGTCCCTGCGTTGGCACACCGACATTGTCGTCATAAAATACATTTGGCAATGTAAGTGCCGCCTCATATACTTTACCCTTTCTGCATGTCACAAATGAACCGTTCATCTCCTCAGCCATCTTCTGACATGTGAGAGTTCCTATGTGTGTACTCTCCGCTCTATTGCTGTCTGCACTGATATAGTTTCGAAAGAAAATCCTGACCTTTCTGGCATCCACATACACCTTAACATCTATAGGTTTGGATTTGTCTGAGTACTTCCTTATATTGGTGAACACGTTGTCTGTTATTCGTTTCATCCCCTGAACATCCACTGATATCTCTGCCTCTTTATCCGATATATCCATGTTGAACTGATATCCATTCTCCCCTAGAAGAACCATGTACTCTCCAAGCATCTGGCTCAAAAACGTTCCTGCCTGAAACGTCTCCATCTTAAGTTCATCACTGCCCTTTGAGTACACATAGAAATACCTGAACATCTTGTCAGACATCATTCTCAGCTGTTCTGCCTTCTCAGAACTTATCCTAATGTATTCGTCAAGCTCCTCTTGAGTCGAATATTCCTTATTCTTCATAAGTTCAAGATATCCCGCCATTACTGTTAGCGGAGTTCTTATATCATGTGCCATGGCTGTGACGAGATCACTATTCGCCTGCCACGCCTCCTTCTCCCTACTGAGCTGCTCGATGATCGTAGCCCTCATTGTATCTATGTTCTTCGCCAGCATGCAGATTTCATCCTGACCCTTTATGGTGATAGGACCATTAATATCAACGTCCTTAATGTCCATGACCTGATTTGTGAGTCTCCTGAGTCTCCGTATCTCCCTGCCAAAGTAATATATGATTATACCTATGAACAGGATACAGCAAAGCATAAATATTGCTACCCTTCCTACCTCTTTGATAGTTTCATCCGAATAATCAACTATACACACATCAAACACGCCATCTCGAAACAGGACAGGATAAAAGTCGTAATCCGCCTCCTGGACACCAGCGTCATCCGATGACGCAAGTTCTTCTGTAGCATCTGTTATAGCTGTGTTTCCCTTCACAGCCTTTCCCTGTCTGCTCTCACTCTCGTTGCCGCCACTGTTCTGTCTTCTTATCTTTCTTATGGTTCCATGGTTATCCTGTATCAGTATTACCATCTCACCGGTTTCGGAATTGGTTATAACATATTTGTATGCCCCTCGTTTCTCGATCATCCACTGCGAATCAAACACAATATCTGCATTATTGTAGACCAGTATATACACATTTTTATGCTGCTCCTGCCATGCCCTCAGCGCCCTGGAATCCGCCGCTTTCACTGAATGACTGTTCACATATGCTGCAAAACCCTGTATCTGCCTCATAGAACGACTCTGCACATTTGTATCACTCATATATACATTTGAAATATATCTGTCCAATCCCAACATACCTGCCAGGAATGTGATCACGGCTACCAGCAGGCCAAGCACCACCACTATGAACATCTTAACCTTGAGTGTACGTCTGAATGTCTTATTCATATCAGTCTACCTGATATCCCTTTCCATATATGGTCCTTATTATCTCCGGCTGTGCGGAATTGTCCTCTATCTTCTGTCTCAGTCTCAGAATATGAACCATAACTGTATTCGATGATGATGGAAGATATTTCTCCTGCCAGATATTCTCATAAAGTGCCTCAAGTGACCACGGATTTCCTCTGTGTTCAACGAGGAAAAACAAAAGTGCATACTCCTTGTCCGTAAGTTTTATGACCTCTCCGTTTTTGGTTACTATCCTCTTAAATGAATCTATGCTTATGTTCCCCACTGTTATGTTCTTGGCATCGACCTCTGACTTGCCGCGATATACCCTGTATCTTCTGATAAGCGCATTAACCTTTCTGTTGAAATCATTCTGGGTAAATGGCTTTGGCAGGAAATCATCTCCTCCCACAACATACGCCTCATTCTGATCCGGTTCCTTTGTCTTTGCCGTGAGGAACAGTACTGGCACGGAAGAGAACTCCCTTATCTTCTCACACGCCTCAGTTCCAGACAGTTTCGGCATCATGATATCCATGACTATGAGATCTATATCACTGTTGGCTCTGACTGTCTCCACCGCCTCAACTCCGTCTGCCGCCTCAACGACTTCATATCCGAGTCTCTTCAGGTATATGTTGAGCAAAGTCCTTATATCCTGCTCATCATCCACAACGAGAACCTTTATGGATTCCTTATCGTTCTCATTCATATTTTCTACTGTATTTTCCATATCCATACTCCTTCGTCAAATATACACATTCATATCTATGCCGGCACAGTAAGCACTGCACCAAAACTGTGTACATTATAACAAATAATTGCCTGTTGATTACATCTATTTAATCTTGTTAAGGAATTTTAAGCAAAAACAAAACCCCCTTATCAAGGATAAGAGGGTCTCGCCTTTTCTTTATAAAATGATTGGAAGAGCTATAGTTAGGTGTGTCTAACTATCTACGAGTATATCCAAATTATACCTGTGTGTCAATACATTCAGGGATGTGTATAGTGATAACATTTATCATTTCGCCCTAACTCACTCTCCGCGCTGCAATTTTACGTTTAACATATCTGACTGCTCCCATTATCATATCCCTGTACACTCCCGGATTGAATATGAGCAACAGTGGGAAAAGTTCAAGTCTTCCCGCAAGCATGTCAAACATCAATACATATTTGCTAAATCCCGTCAACATCCCAAAGTTCTGTGTAGGTCCTACCTGGGAAAGACCAGGACCTATGTTGTTGAGACATGCTGCCACAGCTGTAAAGTTCGTCACCAGATCTCTTCCCTCAAATGACACCAGAAGAACAGATATAGTAAATATACCCATAAGTGTTATAAAGTACACGTTTACAGCCCTCACGACCTCGTGCTCCACCGGTTTTCCATCCATCTTGATCTTCTTGATATTCTTCGGATGAAAATACGAACCAAGTTCCTTTACCACCGTCTTGAACATGATTATCAGTCGAGACACCTTCATACCACCGCCCGTGCTTCCCGCGCAGGCACCGATAAACATAAGTATCACAAGCACCGTCTTACACGTCTGCGTCCACTGATCAAAGTCTGCCGATGCATATCCCGTTGTGGTTATGATGGATGCTACCTGAAACGATGCGTGTCTCAGTGCATCCCAGGCATTTGACATGGTCTGCATAAGGTTGACAAATATTATTCCGATAGCTCCAAGGATTATCAGGAAGTATGTTCTTACCTCCTCCATGGACAGAGCCTTTCTAACATTTCTGTATAGTATATAATAATAGAAGTTAAAATTCACGCCAAACAGCATCATGAATATTGTTACTACCCACTGTATGTAAGGCGAGAAACTTGCAAAACTGTCGTTCTTGATACCAAAGCCACCGGTTCCAGCCGTTCCAAAAGCTGTGCAAAACGCATCAAACAAGCTCATTCGTCCAAACAGTAAAAGAACCACCTCAAGAAGCGTCATGGCAAAATATATTGCGTAGAGTATACGTGCAGTATGCCTAAGTCTTGGCACGAGTTTCCCCACCGATGGGCCAGGGCTCTCCGCTTTCATAAGATTCATATTTGATCCTGATGCGCTGTTCATAGGTATGATGGCCAACAGGAATACCAGGACTCCCATTCCACCTATCCAATGCGTAAAGCATCTCCAGAGCATCATTCCGTGGGACATCGCCTCAACATCGCTCAGGATACTTGCTCCTGTGGTTGTAAGTCCAGACACCGTCTCAAAAAGTGCATTTGTAAATGATGGGATCTCCCCAGATATTACAAATGGCATACAGCCAAATATACTGAGCAGCACCCAGCTAAATGCCGTAGCTATGCACCCCTCTTTCAGATATATAGTCTGATTCGATGGTTTTCTTATAGTCATAAGTGTACCCACTATCACACAGGCAAGGATGACCACAAGAAAGGCAAACCCTTCATGCTCCTGATATATAAGAGACGTGATACATGGTATGATCATCAATATTCCCTCGAGTCTCACGACCTGCCCGAGTATGTATATGATCATGGAATTATTCATAGCGCGCCTCCTAAGCCAGTATATCTCTTATATCTGTAAATCCCGTCTCCGTTGTAACTATCATGGCTGTATCTCCAATCTGTATGGAATCTTGTCCTGTAGGAAGAAGTATTGAACCATTTCTATTTATAAACGCGATAAGCAGATTCTTCTTGAGTTTCAGATCCTTGAGTGGAATATCCGTCACCTCAGACTTCACGTCGACCCTGAATTCTATCGCCTCTGCCCGAGAATCAAACATGTGATAAAGAGTCTCTATATTGTTGCTGTTAGAGTTCTGCTTTGCCCTGACGTATGCAACTATCGACTCTGCTGTGATACTGCACGGATAAACAACACTGCCAAGATCCAGACTGTTTATAACCTCGCGGAAATTGCTTCTGTTTATCTTAGTTATCGTCTTTGCATTTGAGTGCTTTCTCGCGTGCAGAGTGAGAAGGATATTCTCCTCATCTATTCCCGTCAGCGATACAAATGATTCGGTCTCGGCAAGTCCCTCCTCATTCAATATCTCCTGATCCGTTCCATCACCGTTTATGATGATAGCTTTTGGTAAAAGCACAGAGAGCTCCTCGCATCGTTTCTTGCTCTCTTCAATAATCTTGACAGATATTCCCATGTTGACAAGCTGTCCCGCCAGATAGTAAGCGACATTGCCGCCTCCTATTATCATGGTATCCTTGACTCTGGCAGTCTTAAAGCCTATATGCTCCATGAATTTTCTGGACATAGGTCTTGTTCCGACACATGACATTATGTCCCCTGCCTTGAGCACAAAATCTCCAGAAGGTATGTAAAACTCTCCTGCTCTCTCAACCGCCGCTATAAGTATA
>URJU01000041.1 GCA_900548315.1 uncultured Coprococcus sp.
TCTATGCTGTCCGGATTTATTCCCGGACAAAAAGCATATGCGGCGGACAGCTCGAAGAAAACAGGCAAGACGGTGGTCGAGACGGAGATTGACGAAAGTACATACAAAGCTCTGGGTCTCAGCACCGATATAGACAAAAGCAAAGCTGCGGTGCCGTATGACAAGGATAATATATCTACATTTGCAGAGGTGAATGAGGTATATGTTGCGGCAAACGGCAATTACAAAAACAAGTACACTGTGAGAGACGGATTTGACAGGATTGGAGATTTCAAGGACAGAACTACAAAGGTAAACAGCAGCCTTGGCAATCTGTACGGAGCGTATGGTTTCTATGATCTTGGCAAAGATAATGTGAAAGTGGAACACGGCGGATCGGGAGACAGTAACATAAGTAGCAACATGGGAAATGTTCTAAAAAAGGACAGTAATGGTTTTAACGGCCTGTATGCGACAAGCGTTGCATTTGATGGAGGCGACGGAAAAACCAACTACGTTGCGGAGCTAAGAGTACATGGAGATAAAGTATTCAGTCCAGCTGGATGGAAAAGTATTAAAACTGTCATAGACGGCAAGGAGTACCGCGGAAAGATAGATGTGAATATTTTCAAGATAGCAGCTGATGGTACAAGATATTCAATTGCTACGCTTACCCCTACTTTAAACAAGAATTCTACATATAGCGATGGACTTTTGTATTTTATCAGAAGATACCAGCAGGAGCTGGATGCGATGTTTGAGATCGAAAAGGCCGATCTGAATGGAGATGGCTTTGAAGATCTTCTCGTATACTGTGGAACTTACGAGGATAGAAATATAAACGATCAGAACATACGCTATGCCATAGTCGATGTATATTATGGCAAGGGAAACGGCAGGTTCACAAAGGGAAATAATATAAGCATACCGGGCGGGCTTGCATCTAATTATGAAAGTGGAACGGATGGATCGTGGTGTGATTATGGAATAGGAAGAGCTCCTGTGGTAACTCTGGCCGGCGGTGATCTGGAGCAGGATGGCCGGGATGAGGCCGCGGTTGCCGTATCTGGATCAGTTCTGAATTACAACATGGCAAAGGCAGGTCATATGACCGTCTATACATATAAAGACGGCGGACTTGTCCCTATAGAAGGTCTGAATGAAGTGTCACTTGGAGACACAGATGGCAGAAAACAGAACTATGGAATGTATGCTGCAAATTGTGCATTTGGCCGGTTTAAGTATCCTGGATCAGGAGCCATGGTCACAGGACTTATAGTTGGTGGATATTATTCGAGCAATTCTCAATATGTGCAGAGGGAATATGAAGCCACGCAGGCTGCATACAGATACGTATACTACGATAGTCTGACGGATAATTATGTGTTGTCAGATTATCATACGAGAAGCCTGGGGACTAAGAGTAAAGAAATCGTGAAATATCACGAGGTTAAAAGTAACGAATATTACAGACCTGTGAATGCACCTATGGCGCTTGCGTGTGCAGACCTTAAGGGCATGAACGGCAATAATGAAAATGACAGTGTGCTTTTTGGCGCAGAGGTATATGCTTTCTCACTGGAAGATGGCGGAATAACAGGTTCGGAGATAGGAAGCATGAGTATATGTACCGACCAGCGCAATCAGGGCAACGACAAGAAGAAAAAAGATCAGGTGTGGATCGGCGATGTCAGGGTTGGCTGTGTCGATAAGGATGCCAAGGGGAACAATTACAGACAGAGTTTTGTGTGCGTTGTGGGAGTGCACAGAGAGAAGAAACTCAATGATAAAGATGATTATTACTGGCTGGACATAGCGACATTTTCTATGGATGGCGGCAGCACATACAGCAGTCAGGAGGGTGTAGTATGCCAGTCGAACAGCAGACAGGATATGTATGGAACATTTGTTTCACTGTGTCTTCCGGATATTGATAATGACAGTGTGCGGTTAAAGTACGAGGGAGAGTATCCGGTATACACAAATCCAGAGGTCTATGCAATCCTTCAGGCAAGTCCGTATTTTGATGATGTTCAGGAAGTATATGAATATGTAAATAACGGTGGAACATCATATTCAACAAGCAAAGGTTCATCGAACACGGTATCAGCTAACTTGTCAATATCAGTTGGCGCGTATGTGTCGTCGGAGATCCAGCTCATCGGAGCAGGTGAGGTAGAGGTTGAACTTTCGTATGGAGCAAGCTTTGAATATGCAAATACAAAGACAACGGAATATGAGATAACATATAATGCCGCAGGTGGAGGTTCTGATCAGGTCGTTCTGTACTGTTTGAAATATATGTATTACGAATACTCCATATATGATCCGATTGCGAGAAAATGGGAGCCGGTGGTTATGCCGGTATGTCTCGGACCTTCAACTTCAATCATAGATGTGGCAGATTACGACAAGGTTGCAAGAAGGAGCAAGGGGCTCAACGAGATATATAATAATATTCTGAATAACACAGCGGGAGACCCTGCTACATACCAGACTCTTGGAGGTAAATTAAAGTACGCCTATCAGTCAGGTGGAAATAACAATTATTCTTCTGTAAATGCCAGCTCTGGTGCAGATCAGACTCAGACGATATCTGTGACTGATGAGAACGAGTATTCAACTGAAGTGTTCATTGAGGCGAACGAAAAGCTTGGTGCCGGAGGCGGAGGACTCGGTAATAAGGTCATCGTCGGTGTGACATCAAGCCAGCATGCGGGTCTTGGTCACACCTATGTAAGCTCGAATGGTGTTACATACAGTGGAACGGTGGACAATGTTCCGGCAGACTGCACAGGCTTCTCATTTGACTGGCAGCTGCGAGTGAACACTGCAAAGCTGAACAGCGACAGTGATTCAGTGTTCGTCATTGGCTATGATGTTAAGAATGTTGTTCGTCCGGCGCGTATGCCGATGGGACTTTCTGTTGTCGACACAACGAGAAACAGTGTCAGTCTTGAGTGGTCACCGTCCAATGATGCAGATTACTATGAGGTCTGTATCGTTGATGCAGGAGGTAATTACAACAGCAAGGCAGTTGTGCCATATACAGTTACTGACTATGAAGTGAAGGGACTATATTCCAACAGGACTTACACATTTGCAGTGAGGGCTCTTCAGGCAAATGGTTCAAAGAGTCTGTTCAGCCGTCCGGCAACCGCGACGACACTTCAGGACAGTTCTAACTTCCATATAACAAAGAACCCTGATGATACAAATACGTTTGCCGGTGGAAATGCAGAATTTGCGGCAAATGCGGTTTATTATGATGGGGATGGAGTAAACCAGAGCGTTGGATACAACTGGCAGGTTAATACAGATAATGGATGGAGAAGCGTATCGACAGGAGGCAGCAATCCTACGCTCAGACTTACTGATGTAAGTGATGAAATGGATGGAAACGAATATCGATGCAGAGTTTATTACAACGACATCACACTCTACACCAAGACTGCGACACTCACTGTAAATAAGGCGGACAGCAAGGTCATGCTTCTGGCGCACAACGATACCGAGAATAAAGATCTGTCGGATGGCAGCGTAGTCAGGGCATCGGGCTCAGAGACTACAAAGGTGGAGAACGTGACTAAGGAGAGAAATCTTATAACAGTCACATCCGGAGTCAGGGAATATATTCTTGTCAGCGACGGAACAAACTATATGTGGAAAGATAGTGACGAGAATTACTATCCATGCAGCGTAAGCGTCAAAAAGGACCGCGATGGTTACGTGGATGAATCACAGACATTTAAAGCATCTGATGTGGGCGGCACGGCATATGGTGTGAGTGAATCAGATTTCATCGCAGATATTGATGGCAATACTTACAAGCTGATCAGCGTAAATGCAGCTGACTATGCAGGTGAAAAGGTGTCATATGCATCTGATGATGTTACATATGACAGGATACTCGCAAAATGGGTATCAGAGGATGGCAGCAAGAACTTCTATCTTCTCGGAAACACATCGGGAAGTGAAGACAGTACGGTGTACTATTATGTGGCAGGTAGTGAAAGCGGAAGTTTTACTATGACTTCAAAGAAGACTCTTAATGTGTCAGATACTGTCAAGGTGGTCCAGACTGATCTCAAATCGGTATATCAGACCAAGACGGTGAGATCTGAGACCACAGGGGCAGAGGTCACATATACAGGAGACAAGATTACACTCAGCTGTCAGCCGAAATCACTGTCAGGTGAGGATGTACAGGGAGATGTGGAATTTGTCATCACAGGACCTGAGAGCAAGAGCATAGCTGGTAAGTATGACAGAGCAAATGGCTGCTATACTGCACAGTGGGAGCCATCCGGACAGGGAATATACAACGTATATGTATACTTTGCAGGAAACAAACAGTACAACGACAGTATATCTGACTCGATGGCTATATATACCTCATTTGAGGGAAAGACGAACATGAATCTGACCATGCAGGATAATGTAAGATATGGAGATTCAGTGAAAATGTCTCTGGAGAAAGTGTCATACGACAATACAGGAAAGCTTCAGGATATCACGGACGATTCAGAATACACTGTCAAAATAAAGAATAATAAGACAGGAGAATTTGAGGACACAGACAAATACGAACTTGCAAACGGCGTGTTTATACCGAAGTCTATTGGAATGTTCCAGATAACGGCATCAAATGGCGGAGACAAGATCCAGAAGAATATAAATGTTGGAAGGGCACAGCTTGAGATAGCTGCCCAGGATACAGAGAAAAGTGTAAATGATTCTGTAAGAGAGTGCGAGGATGCGGTGATAACAGGTCTCAAGGCATGGGATACTGACATAATGCCTCAGAGAGACAGGGATTACGAGCTCGGATCAGTTGGAGTAAGTGGGCTGCTGCCGGGTATATATGATATAGATGTTGCATACGTCAAGGTGGGCGATCAGCATTCACAGGTTATGAATGAACTTGAGAAAAACTATATAATAAACCTGGTTAAAGCATCATACACACTGACAGGAAACGTGTACACCGTTACTGCCAGACCGGCAAATACACATGGTACAGTTTCAATCAAGTACCAGCAGCCTGGAAATGAAAACAGTGACGGACTCACAGTTGACAGTGGAACAAGACTCCCTGAGAACTCAACGATCACTTTAGCTGCTACTCCTCATAAGGGATATAAGGTTAAGAGCTGGTCACTAAATGGAAAGACAGTTACGGATCCACAGTGTGGAACATCCGGTGGCAAGGCGTGCAACGATGACCAGATCCAGATGGCTAAGCTGAAAGCAAACATGAATGTAGCAGTAAACTTTGAGCCGGTATATCACAAGCTGACATACAAGCCGGACAATGAGGCTCACGGAAGACTCAAAGCAAACTATGTGACGGATGGAACAATTGGAAAATCATTCGGTTCAGGTGCAAACATTCATATAGAACAGAAGGTGAGACTCACTGCGGTTCCGGCAGCAGGATATGTTCTGGATCATTGGACTGTTACGGGAGAAGATGGAGTTCCAGAGACCGTTCTCGCGGAAGATGGAGTGACAAATAACACATCTCTCACATATGATGCAGAGGAGATCAGCGAGGATACACTTATCACGGCATATTTTGCAGAGGCACAGAATTTCAAAATATCAGTCTCGCCTGTAACTGTTGGAAGCGATGGAAAGACTACAGTGACAACAGGTGTGGATGTCACAGTCAAGGCTCAGCGAGTTGACGGCACAGTGACTATAGAGAGCGGTGAAGACGGTATATATGAAGTCAGCCGAGGCGACAACGTAACCATTCAGGTTACAGTTCCGTCAGGACTCCTTCTCGACGGATGGTCAGCAGCAGATGGACAGGAACTTGGAACTATATCAGCGGATCTCAGGACGATGACAGTGTATGATATAGCTTCAGACCTCGATTATACAGTTAAGTACACTGCGCCGAACAGATACAAGGTGACATATGGTGCGGATGATGATGCAGCCGGTGTAGTAGATGCTGTGGTTGCAGGAAGTGCAGACGCACTTGCATCCGGTGACAAGCAGCTTCAGGGAAGTGACATAGTATTTACAGCAACTCCAAATGAAGGCTATGAGATAGCATACTGGGAGGTAAATGGCGAGAAGGTTGATGCTGAGGCAGAAGGTGCTGATGCCCAGAGGTATGAACTTGAATATCTCGGCAAGGATACAAAGGTTGTCGTATACTTCTACAAACAGCCGGTTGTGTCGTGGACATCAGGAAATGACACAGAGATGACTGCAAAGTCAGGAGATTCTGATCTGGCAAATGGCGGATGTATCGCATATGCAAGTAAGGATGATCTGAAATTCACATTTGCGGCGAAGAGAAATTATGAGATAGCTGACATAAAGGTAAATTACGCAGGAGAGGATGTATTCAGTCTTGCGGAGAACAGCGGAGAAGGAAAGCTGGCTGAGACTGCGGATGCTGAGTCCGGAACAGAGAGATACACGTTTACGTGGAGTGCTCCGGCAGATGGATTTACAGGGGATGTGACAGTAAATGCCACATACAGAAAGATCGCACCATCCGTGAAGGCTGAGTATTCTCTGAAAGTGATAGAGAAGGATTCTGCTGGAGAGGCGTCAGGAAAGACACACGGCTCTATAAGTGCAGATGTGTCAAGAAAAAATCTCCCTTCATACATACAGATAGGAGATACCATAAGTGATGCGACGGAGAGCAAATCTGCGCAGATCACAGACATATACAGAGATTCTGTCATCACATTCAAGGTTGTGCCTGATGATGGATACAATGTAAAAGAATGGATCATAAATGGACATAAGCTGACAAGCGAGACGGAGAATATAAAGTTATATTCAGACAAGAAAGTAAATGATACCCTTAAGATCACGGTTGACGGAGATTCATCTGATGTGACAGTTATGGCTGGTCTTGAGCTGGTTGGTGATGTACTCACATTTGGTCCTGAGACAGAGGGAACAGGTGAGGTGAGCGCCATGATCACATCTACAAAGCTGGTGCTCGAATCAGGAGATATGATAGGTGCTACTTCATATGTGGAATTCACAGCGGCGGCTGCAGAAGGATATGAAGTTGCAGACTGGCTTGTAAATGGAATCAGTCAGGGCGTGGCAGAGAAGATATTTGCATACAAAGTGCCAAAGGATACGAGAGTTGATGTGAGGGCTGTGTTTGACAGACCTGTATACAGGATAACATGGTCAGCGGACGGAGATGGACAGATAGAGGCAGAGAACGTGACATCAGGAGAAACACTTGATGGAGGATCTGCGGATATCAGAGGCGACAGAATGCTTAAGTTTACGGCTATTCCGGATCAGTATATGGAGTGCACAGGCTACACGGTCAGGACTTCAGAGGGTGAGAGGCAGTACAGTGCATCTGAGCTTAACGGGGATGTGCTTGTCATAGACAAGGTGTCATCGGATACAGATGTCACAGCTCATTTTGCGAAGAAAGAGCTTAAGGCAGTAATTACATTTGCGGCAAATGATCCTGATCTTGGAACGGTGTCTGCGGTATACGGAACAGACAAGAAGGCGATAGTGAGCGGTGAGAGTCAGATAGCAGGCGGGGATGTCATCTTCACGGCAGTTCCTGCGGAAGGCCAGATGATAGAGGGCTGGTATAAGAACCCTGAGTGCACAGAAACCATAGAGGGAACGAATCAGGAACAGTCTGAGTACAGCGCACACGCAGTATATGCAGACCTTGCTGTGTATGTGAAGTTTGTGGAGGTTCCGGAATATACAGTAAAACTGGGAATAAACGGAACTGGTATTGCTGACATAGAGGCAGAATCTGAGGGTGTAAAGCTCGACATTGCATCAGGCGAGGTCAAGGTAAAGCGTCATGCAGATCTCAAGGTGACAGTCAGACCAAGGGATGTATACAACACAGTAGAGTACTGGATAGTTGACGGAGAAGAAGTCGATAAGACAGAACTCACATACCAGATAGATGATCTGACGGAGGACAGATCGGTATATGCCTATGTATCGCCATCACTTCTGGTCGATGTGATTTTTAAGGACAGTGATCCGGTCAAGAAATACGACAAGATCGATATCAGAGCCGGATACGTGGCTGAGGACGGAGATGAATCAGGGCTTAAAGTCATAAATGCTGAGAACAATTCAGTCAGAGTGGGCTCCGGAAAAGATGTAAGTTTTGAGATCACACCTGGCGATGACTACATGATACAGTCATGGACAGTCAGATACATGAGAGGTGACAGGGTAGTAAAGGAAGAATCTGGAAAAGACTTTGGATTCACAAATAAGATACTTCTTAAAAATGTTACAAACAGCATAGAGGTAAGTGCTGAGCTGGTAGACAGAAAGGGCTATTATATACCTGCAGAAGGTTACTATAACCAGGCAAATGAGCTGGTGACAAATAGTGCAGAAGGTGAAGCAGGAAGTGAAGCGGCCTACACGGTATCAGAGCTTACAAAGCAGCCTGACAATGTTGTGTTCAGAGCTGAAGATGGCTCTGTGATAGACAATATGGTGAGAGAAAACGGTGATGCCGGTGTGACTATCACACCTGAAAATGGATGGAGGATCAGAGGTATAACTGTATCTGATGCTGTTTCTGGACAGGAAGAGAATCTTATGACAGTGACTCCGATGCGCGCAGAGGATGGTACTGAAACCGGTGCATACAGAGTAGTATCTGAGAATGTGACAGAAAATATGACATTTACCGTTGACGCCGTCAGATTGTACACGGTCAATATAGCGGATACACAGCACGGAAAGATCACAGTTATAAAGGAAGACGGAACAGAAGTTTCAAATGGTCAGACTGTGGATGAAGGAACACTTCTCACATATACAGCAGTACCAGACAAATACTATGATTTTGACACATGGACAGACGATGCGGCTGATCAGACGGAGAGTACATTTGAGCAGGCTCTTGATGGAAACATCACAGTTGGAGCGACATTCAAAGCAAGGTATGCAAAGGTAAATATAGCATCGGTCAAGAACGGAAAGATAACTGTGACAACAGCTGATGGCGAGAAGATAGCAAATGGACAGCTGGTACAGGAAGGAACAGTTATCGTGTGCAAGGCAGTTCCTGCAAAACACTGTGATCTGTCGGCCTGGGGCGGAGATGCCAAGGGCAAGAAGGGACAGACAGTGAAGCTTAAAGTGACCAGAGCTGTAAACGTCAGTGCTGCATTTAAGTTCAGATATGTTAAGGTTGCGATAGGTAAGACTGTGAACGGAACTATATCAGTAAAGACATCTGATGGAAAGACACTCAAGAATGGTTCATCGGTCAAGGAAGGAACGGTTCTGGTATGTACAGCAAAGGCTGCAAAGAACTGCAAGCTCGGAACATGGTCAGGCAGCTTTACAAGCAAAAAGACATCAGTCAAGGTGGCTGCCAATAAGAACATGAAGATAAGTGCAAAGTTTGTTGCTAAGATCCCAGTACAGAATACAGCAGGTATCAACAAAAATATTCAGGCGGCATCTACGAATAAGAGCCTTACGATCAAGTGGGGCAAGGTAGCAGGTGCTGACGGATACGACATATTTATGCAGCGTTGTTATCTGAAACTTGACACGAAGAATCCGGTCAAGGTTGTAAAGGGAGGCTCAAATACAAAGGCAGTCGTAACAAAAATACATGGAACTAACCTTAGCAAGTATGATATAGTAAAGACACAGGTTAAGGCGTACAAGATAGTAAACGGTAAGAAGAAGTACATTGATACAAGCGTATTGCTTCACAACGTACTAAATAGTGGTAAATATACAAATGTCAAGACAGTTACTCTTGCAAAGAAGGCATACACAATGTCTGTAAAGCAGGCGGTTAAACTTAAACCGGCATATAAGCCAGCCGCAGCATCAAAGAAGCTCCTTGGAACAGATCACGGACCACGAGTATTCTACTATTCAACAAATACAAATGTTGCAACAGTTGATGCGAATGGAGTTATCCGTGCTAAGGCGTCAGGCAAATGTACGATTTATGTCATATCAATAAGTGGTGTGACGGTACCGGTTCAGGTTACTGTAAGATAAAGTACAGGTATCACCGGAGATTATTAGCAGCTGGATGTCTGGGAGACCAGACTCCAGCTGTGTTTTTATAATGAAATAACAGAAACAGGCACACGCATCGTGATCATGAATATTTGTGGGAATCTGAAAACAGTTTGAAATACAGGGCATGATTGCACGGTTTCATTGATTGACATATAGGATAAGGAGAGGCACACTATGGGAGAAACAGCTACAGGTAACAAGGGGTATTATATAAAACCGAAAAAAGCATGGAGACTTCTCAGAACGGCGGATGATGAGAATGTAACATCGTATATCTATGGAGTCAGTGGTTCGGGAAAGACGACTCTTGTCAGCAGATATCTGGGAACACGTAAGTACATGCTGGTGGATGCTGGCGGTATCAGACCGGATGACCTTGTGATAGAAGTCAGCAATGCAAGAAAAATAATTGTCATAGATAATCTGCACGAGCTCTCATGGGGAGATGTGGACACAGTGAGGGAGCAGATCATAGAACTCATTAGAAGAGAAGACGTATGGGTTATACTCGTTGGCCGGTGTCCGGTTCCCCCGTGGCTTTCTGCTGTAAGATTTCAAGAAGGATTTTATGTGGTGGACAGCAAGCTGCTTATGTTCAGTCTGGAGGATATAAAGAAGTATGCCGAATACGCTGGATTTAGTATGGATGAGGCACAAGTGCAGAGAATGTACTATGAGACTACAGGGCTTCCGCTGGCGGTGGAGATATGCAATATCAAATACATGGAAATGGCATATACAAGCGAGATAACAGATGATATGTATAATGATTTTTCGAGACGCGTTGAGGATGAGATGTGTAATTACCTTGAGTATCATGTGTATGATAACTGGGATGTGGAAATGCAGGAATTTCTCATGGAAATATCCGTGGTGGATGAGTTTACAACAAAACAGGCTGAGATGATAACCGGAAGAAGTGACAGTGAGCTTTTGATCGAGAGGGCAAAGTGGCTTGGAAACTTTATGACCAGCCGGATGGATAAGGATGGCAATACACAATATCAACTGCAGTTTCACATGAGGGTCTCTATGCGCAGACGTCTTAAGCGTAAGTACGAGAAGGAGCGTATAAGAGGCCTGTATGAGAATGCCGGGCTGTTTTACAGACTTAACGGAGATATAAGGAAAGCTCTAGAGATGTATGAAAATGCAGGAGTTACAGAGCGAATAGTTTCAATACTTGTCGATAATGCAAGACATGCGGCGAACAGTGGTTATTACTATGACCTGAAAAAATATTATCTGGAACTTTCGGATCATGTCATCGAGAAAAGTCCTGAGCTTATGTGTGGTATGAGCATGCTGCAGTCACTCCTTCTAAATCCTGATGAGAGTGAAAGATGGTACGACAGACTAAAATTATATGCAGATGAAAACCAAGGAAGTGCCAGGAAAAATGCAAAGGGACTTTTGCTGTATCTGGATATTGGTCTGCCGCACAGGGGAAGTGTTGATGTATTAAAGCTTTTGAAGTCAGCATACACCATGGTTTTTAATAAAGAAGTAAGAATACAGGAATGGTCGGTTACATCCAATCTGCCATCAATGATGAATGGCGGAAAAGATTTCTGTGAGTGGAGCAAGAGAGACAGAGAGCTGGCGTCGAAGGTTGGCAGGATTGTTGAGTTTGTACTTGGAAAATACGGAAAAGGTCTTGTAAATCTTGCTTTGGCGGAGAGTTTTCTTGAAAAGAGCGGAGATAATTACGAGGTGGCAACGCTTGCGGCAAAGGGCAGAATGCAGGCGGAAGCAGGCGGAAAAATTGAGCAGTGCTTTGTTGCTGATGGTATATTGGCGTGGCTGCATTTGCAGAACGGAAAGCCACAGGAGGCTCTTGAGGTTTTGAATGGAATAGAGGAAAAGGCTGAAAAAGAGGAAGGACAAAATCTCCTTCCCAATATATATGCATTTGAGACCAGATGCAGCCTGTACAGAGGAGATAGAGCCTGTGTTACAGGTTGGATGGAAAATGCTCCGGATGAAAATGTTGAATTCAGGATATATGACAGGTTTATCTATCTAACCAAAGTGAGAGTATACCTTCAAAGCGGACGGAATGAACAGGCATATTCGCTGCTGACAAAGCTGAGGTATTATGCTGAGATGATGTCCCGTACGTATATAGGGATAGAATGTGGTGTGCTGATGGCTGTAGCTTTGCAGCGATTGAAAAATGATGACTGGAAAAAGGTAATGTGCCATGTTATTGATACTGCGATGGAATACAGCTTTACAAGGGTTATATCCAGGGAAGGTGCGGCAGTGAATACTCTTATAAATACCTGTGGATGGAAAGTCGAGAAAGATGGTGCTGACGACAAGGAGATAGCCGCAAGAAGGGCATATTTCAGACAACTGCAGAAGGAGACTGAGAGTATGACGAGATACTACCCCGGATATATGAAAGCGGGAGTGGATGATGTTCAGCTCAGTGAGACTGCTACAGCCATACTTAAATTGCAGGCAGAGGGGCTGTCCAGACAGAAGATAGCGGACAGACTCAATATGTCGGAGGCGAATGTAAAGTATCATCTGAACCAGGTGTACAGGAAACTCGGGGTGACTGATAAGGCCGGGGCGGTCAGGGAGGCATCTAACAGGGGGCTTATCTAGTGATTGTGAGATTTGCGTTCGGTGGTGGTTTACTTGAATACACCGTATGTAAAAGTTGCATATGAATGTATGCTATGAATGTACATAATTAGGGTGGAAAAACTTAGACTGTTGTTGTATTATGTCTATAATTATGATTGCATGCGAATCAGTAACGTCAGATTGAGATGAGGATAATTTCCGTATGGCATAAAAGTGTTGGTGAAGATGGCGTTTGGAACTCAGAGAATGAGCGAGTACGGACGGATTCGTATTTGACAGGTATTCAAGGAGGAATTACGACGTGAATTTTTTGGAAGAGAGAATAACTAAGGATGGAATAGTAAAGGAGGGCAATGTTCTCAAGGTGGATAGTTTCCTGAACCACCAGATGGATATACGTTTGTTTGATCAGATCGGTGAGGAGTTCAAGAAGAGATTTGAGGGAACAGAGATCAACAAGATCCTTACTATAGAGGCATCCGGAATAGGTATTGCCTGTGTTGTTGCCAGACATTTTGATGTGCCTGTTGTATTTGCGAAGAAATCAAAGAGCATCAATATAGAGGGTGATGTGTATGTGGCAGAGGTTGAGTCATTTACACACAAGTGCAAGAATCAGGTTATCGTGTCCAAGAAGTTCATCAATCCTGAGGACAAGATTCTTATCATAGATGATTTCCTTGCAAATGGATGTGCGCTTCAAGGGCTCATCTCCATAGTGAAGTCAGCAGGTGCCAGCGTAGAGGGAATCGGAATAGCAGTTGAGAAAGGTTTCCAGACAGGCGGACAGGTCATCAGAAATCTCGGATATCATCTTGAGTCACTTGCGATAGTGGACAGCATGGACGCTGCTACGGGAGAGATTAAGTTCAGGGAGCAGTAGGATCGCTGCGGGATATTTGATGGTATATATAAGATTCATGAATAATATATAGGCTGTCTCTTATACACATCTGACG
>URJU01000042.1 GCA_900548315.1 uncultured Coprococcus sp.
TATCGTCGGCAGCGTCAGATGTGTATAAGAGACAGTTCCTATTCTCTATACGCAAAAAAATGGGAGGCAATCGAATTTTTGTTTCGCCGTCTCCCATGTATCTTATATCAATTTATTGTTCTTACTGAGCTGCCTCAGATGATACATCCTCATCAGTCAGTGCCTCGCTTGGATCTATAGCTTCTGTGTTTGCCTCTGTTGTGCTGCCTGCCTCTGTTGTAGCTGTTGTTGCTATCTCACCATTTAATGTGACATTTTCCTTCTGAGCAAAGGCATATACAGCGTCATTGTATGCCGTATACTTACTCTGTGCATCTGATAAAAGTTTCTTTGCCGTAGTCTGAACATCTTTATCCTTATCCTTTACAGCAGCCTGCACCTTCTGCAGAGCCTCATACTGTGTGTTCATTGCGTCATAATACTGATCCTTAAGAGTCTTCACCTCATCTGTCTTTACCTCTATAGCCTGTACCGAATCAAGAAATGCTTTGTATTTCGGAATGATATTGTCTGTGAGATCCTTGAGCAGTGCATCAGTATCTATTGTGGTTCCCTCAGCAAAATAAGAATTGTATGTCTTCATGACAGCAGCCTCATCTGCCTCTACCTTTGGAATATCTGTTCCAATAAACTGAATAAACTCATCCTTCACCTCAGATGCTGCCTCAGTTGTAGCTGTGGTAGGCTCATCTTTTTTACTTCCACATCCAGCCAGCGAAAGTACCAGGATCATAGCCATCATGGTCATAAGTAATCTGCGTTTCATAATCTTTTGTCTCCTTTTTTCCTTGTATTATGTGCTCCCTGCAGTCTCGTTTCCACAAGGTTATGGCAGAATTGAGACAAGATTTTATACGCTTTCGCTCCAATTCTCTATCAATTCTGCCATATCACAGTATACCACTTTAAAAGCATGGGTGGCAACCCATATATATCCATTCAGTTCTCTGGATTTGTTTTTTTTCGTCTTATCTTTTTCTCTTTTGGAGGATTCTCGGCTATGTACTTTTCATACATATCCGGTCTTTTCGCCTTGGTCCTCTCTATGGACTGCTCCAGCCTCCACTCATTTATAAGCTTGTGATTGCCTGAGAGAAGTACATCAGGAACTCGCTTGCCCATGAACTCCGGCGGTCTTGTGTACTGCGGATACTCAAGCAGATTATTGTAAAATGTCTCTATCTCCGCACTGTCCTCATTGTTCAGCACACCCGGAACAAGTCTGGATACGGCATCCACAATAGCCATGGCCGGAAGCTCTCCACCTGTAAGGACAAAATCACCGATGGACATATAGTCATCAACTATCATCTCCAGGACTCTCTCATCGATTCCCTCATAGTGTCCGCAGAGAAGAACTATATCCTCCTTCTCCGAGAGCTCCTGAGCAATTCCTTGATTAAAAGTCCGTCCCTGAGGAGTCATATATATAACCCAAGGTCTTCTTCCTATTCTCCCCACAAGCGCCATATATGCATCATATACCGGCTGTGCCTGCATCACCATGCCTGCGCCGCCCCCATAAGGATAATCATCAACATGATTATGTTTGTCCTGGGTGTAATCTCTTATATTTATTGCCTCTATATGAAGTTTTCCAGACTCTATAGCTCTTCCCGTGATACTGGTAGACAGTCCATTCATAACCATCTCAGGGAAAAGTGTCAAAATATAAAAATTCATGCTCTGCTCCTCAATCCTTGAACATCGTTTTATCCGCGATCTGAATCGTCCGCATCCACCATCTCAAATGTTCTGACCTTAACCTTTTTATTCTCTGTATCAACATCATACACAAAATCTGGAACCACGGGAATGAGTATCTCCCCTCCGTTGTCCTTCTTTATGACGAATACATCATTTGCCGGGGTCTCAAGCACATCATCAAGAATTCCGATGTGCTCATCATTCTGATCGTAGACATCCGCATCAAGGACATCACAGATAAAAAACTCTCCATCCATGAGCGGAACTGCGTCCTCCCTGTCAACTAAGATATCATAGTTCTTAAATCGTTCTATATCATTTATGTTATCGTATTCTTCAAACTTGAGAATAACCATATTTTTCAAAAATTTACACGAGACACAATTTACTTCCAATGTCTCTTTTCCATTTGACAGATAACATTTCTCAAGACTCTTGAATCGTTCATTGCCATCCGTCGTAGGATATACCTTTACCTCACCCTTAATACCATGGCTTGAGGTTATGACTCCCACACGAAGTCTGTCTTCTGTATTATGCTCCATACTTTCTCCTATACGCCTGTGACATGTAATAAAGGGGGAGCACTTGCTCCCCCTCTGAATTCGGTAATAAAATCCTCTGTCATATGAAGATTAAGAAATACCACTTATCCTGCTTATGCAGTTCTACTTAATATCAACGACAACCTTCTTATCACCCTTTGAAGCAGCTGCCTTGACAACTGTACGGATGGATTTGGCTATTCTGCCCTGCTTGCCGATTACCTTACCCATGTCCTCTGGTGCGACTGTAAGGTCTATCTTTATTATGCCGTCTTCTTCAGTCTCGGTTACAGCTATCTGCTCAGGATGATCTACTAGGGACTTTGCAATGATTTCTACTAAATCTTTCATCTCTATACCTCCCAAGTATGATTACTTCTCGATACCTGCCTGCTTTAATAACTTTGCAACTGACTCAGTTGGCTGTGCGCCAGTAGCTAACCACTTCTTAGCAGCCTCCTCGTCAATCTTTACTACAGATGGCTCCTGGTTAGGATCATATGTTCCAATCTCCTCGATGAATCTACCATCTCTTGGTGATCTTGAATCTGCTACGATCACTCTGTAGAAAGGATGCTTCTTATAACCCATTCTTCTTAATCTAATCTTTACTGCCATTGTTCTTGTTCCTCCTAAATATTAATTATCTTAAGCCAAAAGGCATTTTAAAACCACCACGTCTTCTCTTTCCGCCCATCATACCTGACATCTGCTTCATCATCTTCTTAGACTGATCAAACTGTTTAAGGAAACGATTCACATCTGCTATCTGGACACCTGCTCCATCTGCGATACGCTTTTTTCTTGACGGCGATATCGGATCCTGGAGTGAACGCTCTCTCGGTGTCATGGACTGAATGATTGCTTTTGGTGTTTTAGCAGCGTTCTCATCTATCTCAACATTCTTCATCTGACTTGCCATGCCTGGCATCATCGAAAGGATCTCCTGCATGCCACCCATCTGTTCAAGCTGAGCCATCTGATCAAGAAAATCGTTGAAATCAAAACTTGCTTTGCGGAACTTCTGTTCCATCTCCTTTGCCTTCTCCTCATCGATAGCCGACTGAGCTTTCTCTATGAGTGACTCAACATCACCCATGCCGAGGATTCGGCTTGCCATACGATCCGGATAAAACGGCTCCAGATCTGTAAGTTTTTCTCCCATACCTGAGTACAGGATCGGCTTGCCTGTAACTGCCTTGATAGACAGTGCGGCACCGCCTCTGGTATCACCATCCAGCTTTGTGAGGATGACACCATCTATACCTATCTTATCATTGAACGTTGTCGCTACATTGACCGCATCCTGACCAGTCATGGAATCTACTGTCAATATGGTGTAGGCAATGTCCAGATTCGCCTTTATCTCAGCTAGCTCATCCATCATATCCTCATCGACATGAAGACGACCTGCCGTGTCGAGAAATACCAGATTGATATTGTTCTTGGCCGCATGCTGTATAGCCGCCTTCGCAATATCCAGTGGCTTGTTGTTGTCACCCATTGCAAACACAGGAACTCCAACTTTCTCGCCATTTACCTGCAGCTGCTTGATAGCCGCCGGTCTGTATACATCACACGCTACAAGGAGCGGTTTCTTACCTTTGTTCTTGAACTGATATGCAAGCTTTGCCGCCGTAGTAGTCTTACCTGCACCCTGAAGTCCACACATCATGATGATTGTAATCTCATTCGATGGTCTGAGCTTGATCTCTGTCATCTCAGAGCCCATGAGCTTATCCATCTCTTCCTTGACGATCTTGATGACCATATGTCCAGGATTCAGACCTTTGAGAACTTCTTCACCTACAGCTCTGTCACTTACCGACTTGACAAATGACTTGACAACTTTGAAGTTGACATCCGCCTCAAGGAGTGCTCTCTTGACTTCCTTCATAGCCTCCTTGACATCTTCTTCTGTAAGTACGCCCTTGCTTCTCAGCTTCTTAAATACGTTCTGCAGTTTATCTGATAAACTGTCAAATGCCATAGACATTCTCCCTTCTGATATAAACTATCGGGTACATGCATCTCCACTCTGTAAATCCTGGGGCGGTTCTGCAATACATCACTACCTGTCATCAGAAATCTTCGAGTATCTTATCTGAATAATTCACTATATCTTCAATTCTGCCCGCAAGCCGTTCGTCCGAATTGATCGCCTTGAGCTCATCCGCACATTCTTTGATCTTCTGAACCTGTTCCTGCGCTTTCATGAACTTATGTACCAGCATAAGTTTCTCCTCATACTCCTCAAGGATCTTGTCACAGCGCCTTACCATATCGTACACGCCCTGTCTGCTTATGTTGTTGAGTCTCGCTATCTCCGAGTAAGACATGTCATTGTTCACAACATCCTCGTACACGCTCTTCTGATGCTCTGTGAGCAGCTCACCATAAAAATCATATAACATAGACTGTCTGACTATCTTCTCCATAACAAACTCTCCGTAACGCACTTGCATGTAAAGTACTTTTGCTTTACCATGGGCTATTCTAATACAGGCGGGGTGGGTTGTCAAGTGTTTTTTCTTGACAAAGTGAAATTATATTTTTTGATCTAGACACCGTGTACTGCTATTATATCTATCATGTGCAATTCGTTTGTTATATCGCTACAGCGATAGTTTTACAAACTGTATTCAATATATCTTCCTCACGTCATCCACTCGGTAAAGTCTCTTAAAATACTCAAGATCCCTCTCTGATTGTATCACCATCACACCCACAAAGCTCCCGTCCTCTCTGCTCCTGAATCCGGCGACCTGTTCTCCGGTGCATATGGAGCATCTGATGACAGCCTCGTGCTTTGCCTCATCATAGGGGAACAACTCTGCGTTCCCCTTGTATTTTGACTTTAATCTTGCAAATATTCCTTTTCCAGTCACTATATCCACCTCTATACATACCATACAAACAACTGACAGGATACATTCTGAACCATCATCTTATCATTATGCTGACACTACGCCTCGATCTGCCCCAGTATATACGGATCCTTGATCTTATTGTCCTCTGCAAAGAACAGTATCTTCGTGAGTACTTCCGATGTCTTTGGATCATCATCCACAAACGGCAGGAATATTCTGCCTCGCCTCTGCGAATGCACAGGAAGTACATTTATCATAGGACCTGCCTCCTGATGCACCACTCCACTTCCAAGGTGGACTGTGTAATTGGCACGCTTGCCCTCTATCACCGCATGGTTCTTTGTAAATGTGACATTTGTCAGCCTGAAAAGCGGCATGGTGAATTCTGCTATCGCCTTTCGCATCTCAACAGTTGAATGTGAAGTCTCCGGATCCACGCCTCCTGCATGCGCCACGGAAACCGCCATGTCCACATCCCTCATGACCTCAGAGAATATGATGTCTGGGATATCCTTGATCCTCATATTCTTTCCTGTCTTTCTATCTGAGAACACCACCCATTCGAGGGTCGGCGATTCTATATCCGCAGGTGAAAACCAGTCTGCAAGCGCGTAGATCTGTGCTACTATGTTCTCCTTGTAATAAACCTTTTGAAGTCCGTCCTCTATGTCTGCCACCCAGTGTCTTGACCTCAGACAGCCCAGAGTTTTCTTCGGCTGGATCTGATTGCCCGCGTATCTGAGGGAATGTTCCATGTTCATTTCCTCTTCGGTCTTCACATAGAGCTCTCTGAACACCTGCTTGAACGGCTGGACGATCTTGTTGTCAAATACATATTTCTGTATATCATGCCATTTGCCAGCCTTGTACATGTGAAATGGATGAGCTACTGTGAGCTTTGTGTCATCTGACAGCTTTATGTTTTCACCAAACACATTCAATCCATCCTCAGCAGCAAATCCCAGCACGACATTCTTGCTATCATCAAGTTCATTTGCCCCTGACATAATACTGTCAGCCGCATTATCAAGCTCTGCCTTCACGCCATCCGGCTCCGCCACCTTGAACACCAGCGCAGCCACCATGTCATGTATAACAGGATTCTCCAGCATGCCCCTGATCTCAGCCCAGGTGTATTCCTCCTGGCTCTCCATCGCATCCTCAAGCATCGCCTTTGTACGCCTTGACTGCTCCGCCATCTGTTTCTTCGCATCCATCAGAGCCAATACATACTCATCCTTCTTGATCTTTGCCGGAACGGACTTTAGCTGTTTGCCGTTCTTCTCACAGATGACAACGCATTTGCCGCCGTCCTCCATCTCAAGCCATACGGTCACTTCTCCAACCTCATGCGGCTGAAAATATTCTGTCATGCCCTGAACTACAAGGCTTTCCATACGTAGGGTAAGTCTCGTCACGTCCTGATATCCGGCATTGATCGCCATATTGCGCATAGCTGTAGAAACTGCTGCCGCCTCGCTGGCTCTCCTCTGTGCTCCGAACTGCCTGCTCTCCTTCTTGAACTTCTGAAGGAACATGTATCTGTCCTTTATCTGCTCCTCATTCTCTATCGGCAGAATTCCCACCGCCATGAGCAGATCCTTGTTTCTCTTTGCCTCGATCTCAGCCATCAGCTCGGGCTCATCATATTTGCCAAGCGCCGCATCCGCATATTTTCTCGCTCTGGTGTGCTTTGCACCGTCTGAAATGTATTTCGCCGCCTTGTATATGAGCTGGAAACGCTTGTCTCCCAGCTTTTCATAAACCTCAGTAAACCATGTCCTGTCAAATGCGCCATTGTTCAGCTCCAGCTCCTCAAGTGGAGTAAATCTCGCGATCATCGCCCTTCTCTTGTCATCAAACGACTCATTCATATGTGCAATGAAATAATAGCATCCGGCGGTAAATCCATCCCAGCCAAGATACTCTCCAACTATATCTATCCATTCTGGTGCATACATGGCTGCCTCTATAAGCCTGGCATCGCTTATATCCGTACCTGCAAGATAGGTCTTCAAAGTCTCTGCACTGTCATTAGAATCCGGCATACACGACTGCAGCAAATGCGACAGACTGTTTTTCTTACTTACCTTCTGTCTTTCTCCTCCATAATAACCACTGTTGAAATATGTCGATCTTTCAAGAGTCTCCCTTCCCAGAGCTGACAGGATCTTTACGAAATATTCTGCCCCATAAATTCTTGTAAGCCCGTATATATATGGAGAAAATTCTGTCTCAGTGTCTCCCCTTGTGAGCTCTGCGGCAAGCACAAGCTCTGACATATCAGTGTATAATTTCTTGGCTATATCAAGTCTTTTCTCGTCCGTCTCCGAGGACTCTCCTTCCGGACTGTGAAGAAGTATCTGTCTCACGCTCCTCAGCCTTTCACGCTCCGTATATCCCCATTCATAGCCTCTGGTCTGCACTTTTCTGTTGCGCTCGGTTATAAAACGCATCACGTCAGATACACATTTAAGGCTCTTATCCAGCGGATTTCCCTCAAATGCCATCTTGTACATATAATCTTTTGAAATCAAGCCACGACTGTATGCAGCAATATAGTTCAAGAGATCCGGAACAGACATGACATCGCTCATATAGACCCAGTAATACGAATCTCTGTCATTTACGACATCTGAAGGTATATTAAAATCATGGCACCTGGCAAGTGCGTAGTTGTATGGGAACAAATGCATGAAATTCTCTTCATTCTGCCTTGCCTCATCAGAATTCTCTTTTACATCTAATATATCGCTGTCACCATCGATCGCAAGCCACCTTGTTATTATCATGATCTGCTCATTTGTGAGCACACTTCTGTGATATACCTTTGAATCATCACCAGATATACTGCTGCCACCTTTATTCCCGCCAAATGTATATATGAGCTCATCGTTTCTTCCAAGCAGGTAGTCTGCTGCCACAACGGCAAGCCTCCTCTTATCACTATCCGTCACATATCTTCTATACAGGAATCCGATTACAGATCTGACAGTGGCAAAATATCCAAATGTTGGCCCTTCTTCTAAATATAAATTTCCAAACATATCCAACATAAAGCTCTCGCAGTACTTTTTGAAATCCTGTTTGTCACTATTGTAGCCATTCAGATACACATAGAGCTGCATACACATATACGATGTCTGAATATTTTTCTCGTAGAAATCGATCCACAGGTCCTCACATATCACCTTGTTATGATCCACATATATGTCTCTACCTGCCTCACCAAGCAGACCGATCTCTCCGTCAGCCATCTCATACTCATCATTTTTGTGTTCATCCACAAATGCATCGAATTTTCTGAGAATATTTATTACTTCTGAATCAAGTTCTGCTTCTTTATTCTTAGGTAAGAGCTTTGACTTCAGCTTTGCAAATGCCCCCGCATTCTTAGCGTCCTTGCGCAGATTATCATTTGCAATACCGCTTTCAGGGAAATACTTCCTGTACAGTTCAAGGCACTCCGCCAGATAAGCCTGGTCAAATACCGGCTCATAGTCCGCATTTACATCATAAAGTCCATATCCCTCATCTGCACCTGCCCGGTCTGCGCCGCTGTCCTTGATCTCTTTTATAAGTATTTCTTCTTTTGTGCTGACCTTAGTGCTGATACCGTCAAGACGGCACACGCATTTCTTGAAGAGTTTCTGCCTGATCTCATCATTCTTTAGCTGGAGCAGCAGATCAAGTCCTGCAGTTCTCTTCTCCTCCTTGGAATCTGCGAGAAGTCTTCCAATAAGGCTGTCCATGTCATCACCGTCAAGCTTATAAAGTATAGACAGTACAGTCTCCCTTATGTCTGACTTCTTGTACTTGAGCATATTCTCAAGCTGTACATAGTTCTCAGGCGAAAGCTCCATATCCTTCACCAGCTTTGCCGCACTGTTCCTGGTATATGTCTCCTTGTCAGCAACTGCATCAACCAGAATAACCCTCTGTCTGTCATTTGCAGGCTCTCTTATGAGGAACAGTAAAAGGATATCTCTACTGTAGGATGATGAATCTATCTCTGGGATCATAGCAGCGATTTCAGTGATCTTCTCCTCATCTCTCAGAGCGCAGGCACACATAGCCAGTCTCATGATGATGGCAGATCTGTCAAGATAAGCCACGTTCCACGGGAATACGCAAGGGGCTATCTCAAGCCTTTTCTTAGGTATGCCCGAAAGGATCCCCATGAGAATGGCATACATTTGCAGGCACTCCTCTTCACTGTCAAAGTATTTGCCAATTTCTGCATATTCCATCTTTTTTATCTTGCCGTTGTACCTTTTGCCATCTTCATAAATGCATCTCACCATAGATGTTTGATAATCCGACATGAAACTTGGCATGATGACTGCCATGGTATCCAGTTCATCCGAAAATTTCTTGATAAATTCCTTTGCAACTATACCGGTGTACACCTTTGACAGATTCACGGTTCTTATATAAGTGCCAAATACCATACGCTGGTGCCTGCTGCCAGTCATGGCAAGATCCAACATAATAGTGCACGCCTCACTTATATCAAAAAAGCCGTAGCTCCAAAGAGCAAGGTATATCTGCATTGCGTCCTCACTGGATAGCGCCTCACGCCTTGCATTTTCATCATTTAGATATGTATCTATAAGCAGCAGCTGTTTTGTCTGTATGCGATCTATCTTACTCTCTTCATTTGCAATAAGTCCGGTCCATGTGGCAACTGCCCTCACGACCGACGAGTATCTCAGTAGATCATTCTCCTTTACCACACGGAACATGGTCATGAAACTTTCAGCGGTTCCATAATCCATATTCTCACATATCGCCTGTCTAAGTCCCTCCTGGAGTTTTGCAGCTACAAGCAGTTTACCAAGAGCCTCATGGAGTCTGGTATTGGAACTCATGAAAATTCCTCTTATAATACTTATGGTAAGTCCTGTCTGAGCACTCTCACCAAATATAATGTCCATGAAAATGTCCTCGAGCTCTTTATTGCCCCTGTCAAGCTCCGCCTGGATCCAGTACTCAGAGACAGATATATAGCTATGTGATAGGTTATCTCTGTATAGGCAGAGAATATCATCTGGCAGCTTTTCTCGGTAAAGTGAAACTATATCTGTACCATACATCCCCATACGGTGGTATTCACTCATGATATTCCAGGTCTTTGAAATAAAAGCAGCATAACTCTTATTCCTTATAGTTCTTCTGTAGTATGACTCACTCACCTGCCATTTATTGACACTGTCTATAGACAGATAAAAATCATCCAGAAGATATTCCGGCACCCATCCAGGCATTTTCTTTATGATTTTTTTGAAGAAGTCAGACGGACGACTGCCTTCCTGCAAAAGAAATGACTTCAACGATTTACCCATATCTGTCCTAAGCACGCTGCCATTATATTCGTCTATCTCATCCAGCACCCTCTGGATCTCTGCATTGTATCTTTGCCTGAGTCTCCCTGATGCCTCGCCAAATGCAATCCTTACATCATTTGCAATCTTCTTCTGCTCCTCAAGCTCAATCCTTGTCTTCTTGTCTTCTGCCATTGTAACCCCTTTCTTCACGTCAACGTATCATCTACACAAAGTCATACCTCTGCATATCCCCATATGCGGCACATGCACTGTTCGTGTACCTGTTCGCTAGTAGTCTTTGACCAATACTTTGAATCCCCGATCTTTCACCTACCACATTCTGCCCGCCAGCATTGTAAGGCGGATAAATGTGATTTCATCCCCTTCGTTAAACTTCTCTTCCCTGTCCAGCTCCGTTAATTCATCCATACCGCGGAACACTCTGAACAGTCCATCCTCAAATCCCTGAATGGCTGTCTTCATTGCTTCATCCACATCCGGTTTTTTCTCCCCATAGACGATTCCAAACGCTATCTTCCCTATTCTTCCCATGTCATCGATCTGTTCATCTGTCAGCACTGCATCGCCGCGATCCATGCGGGATATGTACTGTGCCACGCAGATCTTTACTGTCTCTGTTATGAGTTCCCGCAGCGTACTCGGTGCTGTGTCATATTCAAATGGGACCTTGTGCACTGTGTTCTTACGCTTGCCGATCTGTTTTATGTTCATGTATAAAGTCATGTGATTCCCCCGAAAGTTATATTATATATGTATGTTTTCCCCTAATGTTCAGAATGTGTAAAAATTGTACATATTGAAATGACGGTGTATGTTAGGCCACATTAGCACTTTCTTTAAACTTATATGGTCTAAGTGTTTTATAGAGCAAATAAAAATATATCTTTTCATGTATATTGATTACCAAACATATGTTTGTTGTAATATAAAAGGTGCTACCCTATTCGGTAGGCGGTTAGCCTTCGCCACAGGGGTTTATAGCCTGTGTTTACATAGATACATCCATTTCTGGAAATCTATTATGGAGGTTTGTGCTTATGCTTACAACGGAACTTTTTATAGCCATAATCAGCTTATGCATTACATGCTTTGCTCTTGGTTATGCCGTTGGCTCTAAGAGCAATGATAAGAAATAAGACAAAAAAGTAACCGCCCTGTCCTGACAAAACTCGGCGTTATCATGCTATAAATTATACACCACGTAATATCAAAAGCAAACAAATAAAACTCCCCCAATCATTCTATCTCATGTATTTGCTCAAAACCCGCTTGTCAACCAAACCAAAATGTTATATCGTCACATATAAACATACACATAAGGGGATTTCAAAAATGAATTTAAAACTTACAGAACCAGAAAACTCAGATGTTTCTATATCACATAACAGTGATAGATCAGAACAGACTTCCGATACGAATTTAGGGCAGATAATGTCATTGATTGACGGGAAGAAGAAACGCATAGAATACAACAGGAATATATTCAGTGCAGAACTTGCCAGCGTACCGCGAAAGCGCAAAAATATCATTTCCAACATCATAATAAATATAGCTATCATGATAGTCGTATCTGCGCTGTTTTTCTATATGTCATCACACTCTGCTCTTGGATTGGGATTCTTCCTGGGTGCATTTACATATATATTTATTGTCTATATGCTTATACGAATTATCCGATATATACGCTTGTACATCATCAACACGGATTGTAACTTCTCAAGGAATTACCGGATCAAGCATGGCGTGAACACACTTGTAAACGAGGAAGAGTATTGCAGTACCATTCTCTCCAAGCTCGCTATCTATGAAGGGAAAATATTAGATATGGAACACCATATAAGTGAAAATGAGCCATACGACAGTCAGGCATATGTAGACGAGCTCACACGGATACCCGACGATTTTGACGACTTCAAATACAATGCAGGCAGATTACAGTTCTAATTGGAAATTTTGATTACCATTATAAAATAGTTTATACGACAAAACGTTTGTTGGCGGGGCAAATCCCATCCAACAAACGTTTTCTCTACATTTATAACGCCTTGGCTTTATATTCCCCCTACATTTGATACAATTTTATCCAAATTTCCAAACAATACCGCCTTTCAGGATAAAAATTCGACCGGCTCACGGGCAGGAACAAGTCCTATTGCTATTGCTACATTCTCTCCCTGAGCACTTCCTCCTCAGTGTATGTGTGCTTTCCAAGAAGTTTATCTCGTTTTCCGCCAAATGCCTTATTCAACTTACCCAGATTGAATCCAACAAGGAATGCGGCAATAACCGTACCGGCGCCCACGCTTCCAAGACTATGTATACAGATCAGGCATGTTACGACCGACACAGCCACCATAGAACAGTCAAATCCGATCTTTACCTTTGAAAATTCAATGTGTGTGACCTCTGAGACAGCCTGCATAACACCCTCCCCGGCAAGTGGGATGAGATCCGCCGGCAGATAAAAGAATATTCCACCTGCTATGAATATGGTGCTCACAAGCATCAAAACACCCCTGACAACTATGTTATCTGTTGATGGTAGAAATGTCGCAAGATAATTACAGAACGTCGTAAAGTATCCAAATACTACTCCAACCACTATCTGAAGGAGATTTATCGGTTTGAAATTCTTTCGAAGTATAACGATCTGTATAAGCACCAATGCCGCATGGAATATGATCGTCGCCTTTCCCATCTCGATTCCCCATACACATGTCATCGTATATGGTATAGAGCTCACCGGTGATACTCCCAGATTGGATTTGACTGACAATGCTATACCTATAGTCATAATAAACAGTCCGACAAAATACATTGGGATCCTAACCTTCATGTTTCTCATTTTTTAGACCTCTTCTCCTGTTGTTTTTCGCTGCATTTAATTCTAATTATTAGAACGCTAACATAATATTCTTTTTTTATCTTTCATGTCAACACCTGTGACCAGGTGGGGTCAGGTACCTCCGTCCCCTTGGGGTCAGGCACCTCCTGTCTCTTATACAC